>NZ_VOBC01000005.1 GCF_008369195.1 Sporosarcina sp. ANT_H38
CAAGCTCAAAGAGTCTGGTGACGATTGCGAAGAGGTCACACCCGTTCCCATCCCGAACACGGAAGTTAAGCTCTTCAGCGCCGATGGTAGTTGGGGGTTTCCCCCTGCAAGAGTAGGACGTCGCCGGGCGCAAGGTCATTGCCAATAGGTAATGGCTTTTTATTTTTGAATTTTATTTTCTTTTATATAGGTGTAAGGTCATTGCCAATAGGTAATGACCTTTTTTGTGTTTATGTTTAATCATTTATGGTCGAAAAACTAGTCGTAGGCTGGAAATATTATATGTTTAAGCACGTCTGTTGATTAACCAAACAAACCAGTACATAACTTGATTACCCTCTGCCTACTACTTGTATAGTTGCACTTGGATCGCTTTAAATTGCTGGTTGTCCTTCATCCGTCGCGCTCCAATTACATAAGTACATAGTGTGCTGAAGATTTTTGGGACGAAAGAGTAGCTGCCCTTTCTCTATGTTTTTTTCTTATTTATTTTAAAGAAGTTTTACTTTCAATAGGGCGACACAAGCTTAGATGCATAATCCTTACTAAAAGTAAGCAAGGAACGCATGGCGCAACGTGTAAGAGTGCCCGAAATTGCATCTTTGGGCACTTACACTCTCCATAGAATGTCATCTATTCTTTTCTTCCAAAACAACCGCATTTTTCACTTGAACATTGTAGGAACGCGACAGGCAACTATTCACAACAGGATTACTAAGGAGGAATGAACTACAATTCCTCCCTCAAAAGTGTGGCAAGAAATAACGGAGTCACTTCTTGCCACACAAGGACCCTCAGTAAATCTGTCATGAATAGTTAGTCGAAAGCGGTACGAAAATGGTCCAGTAAAAATGGAGGTTATCAAGCCCTTCTCACCAGTATTTAATGCGAATATATGGTTAATCAACAGACGTGATGTTGAAGATATGAATACCTGCTAAAATTGAGCGAAGGGAATCTGAATTTCTTTTACGTCTTTGGCGAATGTGTGGTCTTATCTATTCTCTTCAGTGTGTGGTGTCAGCTGCTGTCACAATGCGTTTTCTCCATGTTACTAGTGGAGATTGCTTTACCCTCTTTAGATAGAGCGAAGGTGCCTTCCAGTGTCTAGTACCTGGACACTGGGTAGCCAAAGCTATATGACTAGATGCTGAGGCGGTATTTAATGAAAACATTCATTAAATACAACAATTTTTTGCTTATTCTCAATGTCTTGAAATCATCCTCCATGAGGGATAGGATGATAACTAAGCAGTAATAGGAAGAGGTGGTAATTTTGCAAATGGTACTCATTATCTTCGCCATCAATATCGTTTATGTGACTTTCTTTACAGTGCGCATGATTATGACGTTGAAAGGCTATAGGTATACTGCTGCAGCTATCAGTGTAGTGGAAATTGTTATCTATGTCATAGGCCTTGGTCTAGTATTGGATAACTTGAATGAAATACAGAACATAGTGGCCTATGCAATCGGTTATGGTTGCGGGGTAGTCGTCGGTTCAATGATTGAAGAGAAGATGGCGCTTGGTTATATTACTGTAAATGTAATTTCATCAGAACAAAACTTAAAATTACCGAGTATACTGAGGGGACAAGGATATGGTGTGACTGATTGGGCAGTGAATGGACTAGATGGCAATCGAAGTTCATTGCAAATACTTACGCCGAGAAAATATGAATTGAAGCTTTACGTTGCAATTAAAGAAATAGACCCAAAGGCATTTATTATTTCATATGAGGCAAAAACAATACACGGCGGATTCTGGGTGAAGAGTGTGAAGAAAGGAAAGTTGTTCAAGTGAGTAAAAAAACAGTTTGGTTTGAAGTGGAAGCTGAAGAATCTATTGAGAATTGTTTGAAGAGAATGGCTGCTGAGGGTTATACAGTGGCTGGCCGAAAGGAAGAGCCACTGTTTACAGAAGTGAACGGTGAATATGTACCAGTAAGACAAGTTATCAAGTTTAAAGGTATTCTGACGGAATAATAAACACCACAAACGTCATAAACGCCATAAAGGCGAACGTTTTTAAAGTATCATATACTATTGTTCGTATTTTATATTGACGAACGGTTCTGTTTTTGATAAAATAAAGAAAGTTATTAGAAATCCCCATATATACTGTGGAATTGGCCGCAGTGTTTCTACCAAGACACCGTAATGTCTGGACTATGCGGGAAAGCGACTTTCAGGAATGGTAGCGTAAGGTGTATGGGTACCTATGGATACTTTCACCTTAACGCATATTACAATGTCCTCGAATGATCTGCTTTTCATGCATATGAAAAGCAGATCATTCGAGGATTTTTTATTAGGTAAGTATAAGTTTTACTTTAAATATTATCTAGGCTTCAGGCGCTCGGGTCATAAGCCAGATCGGCTAGGATACAGGACGCGGCGAAATTAGGTTGCCTTCCTTATCCGTCTTATGACAGTCGCTCCTGACCAAGGCGCTTGTACTTTTCTTAAAAGGAGCGGATTATAAGTGGAACCGAAAATCGGTGTCATTATGGGAAGTAAAAGTGATTGGGAAACGATGAAGCATACATGTGACATATTGGATGAACTTGAAGTCCCTTACGAGAAGAAAGTTGTCTCGGCACATCGCACTCCTGATTTTATGTTTGAATATGCAGAACAAGCGCAAGGTAAAGGTCTAGAAATCATTATTGCAGGGGCTGGAGGAGCTGCACACCTTCCTGGTATGGTTGCAGCAAAAACATTGCTACCCGTTATCGGTATACCTGTTCAGTCGAAAGCGTTGAACGGAATGGATTCCTTATTGTCGATAGTTCAAATGCCTGGAGGTGTTCCGGTTGCGACTATGGCGATTGGGAAAGCAGGCGCCGTCAATGCAGGGCTTCTTGCAGCACAGATGTTAGGAGTCCATGACAAAACTTTAATGAGACGTATTGAAGAGCGCCGTAACAGAATACGTGATGCGGCACTGGAAAGCAGCGGTGATCTACTATGAAAACAATTTTACCCGGACAAACGATAGGGATCATTGGTGGTGGACAGCTTGGTCGGATGATGGGGCTTGCCGCGAAGGAAGCTGGATTCAAAATCGCTGTGCTAGATCCTGTTATGGATTCACCATGCGGTCAAATTGCTGATATACGGATTGTTGCACCGTACAACGATGAGGCAGCACTTGAGGAACTAGGTGAAGTGAGTGACGTTATTACATACGAATTCGAAAATATTGATTATGAGGGATTAAAACGACTCACTCAAATCGCATATGTACCACAGGGTGCGGAACTTGTCCGGATCACACAGAACCGGATCAATGAAAAAGCAGAAATTACTGCATCGGGTGCACCTGTTGCAAACTATGTAACGGCACAGACGTTTGAGGAACTAACAACAAAAATCGCAGAAGTTGGCTTCCCTTGTATCGTTAAGACTGCATTCGGTGGTTATGACGGAAAAGGCCAAGTGAAAATTGACTCTATAGGAGATCTTCATGAAGCGGAATCACTCTTTGCTCACTCGGCATGTATTGCAGAAGCATTTGTGCCATTTAAGAAAGAGATTTCAGTAATCATTCAACGCAATGCTAAAGGACAATCATATTGTCTCCCGGTTGCTGAAAATATTCATATAGACCATATCCTGCACGAATCAATTGTTCCAGCACGAGTACATGAAAATGTCGTAGTGCAAGCTGAAGTTGCGGCGATGAAAATCGCAGATCATCTCAATCTTGTCGGAACATTGGCGGTTGAATTGTTCGTTTTAGAAAATGATGAAATTATTATTAATGAATTAGCACCACGACCGCATAACTCGGGACATTATTCAATTGAGGCTTGTAACATTTCTCAATTCCATCAGCATATTCGTGCTATTTGTGGCTGGCCACTTCGCAAGCCGATTCTATGGAAGCCATCGATAATGGTAAACGTACTCGGAGAACATGTCGCGCCACTGACGAAGATTGTGACGGATTATCCTGATTGGTCAATCCATTTATACGGTAAAGCAGAAGCGAAAGTAAAACGTAAAATGGGACATGTAACAATCATGACTGACGATATTGAAAAGACATTGAAAGACATTGATTCAACAGGCATTTGGTCTGATACGAGTTTCAAACAGCTCCGTCTTGACTGAATAATTGACGGCAGCTTTTCAACACTTTAACTTAATTCAGCGGGGTTTCCCCCACTGAATTAAGTTAAAGCCTCCGGCGGATGTCACAGATTTTGAAGGGAGTGAATTGAGCAAGCTCAATTCAAAATCTGAATGCAAATACGCCAAGGCATTTTTGATCAAGTAACCTAATCTAATTCCACTTGGGAGGAAAAAAGACATGACGAAAGTAAACGTATACGTAACACTCCGTGAAAGTGTTGTAGATCCACAAGGAATCACTACAAAAGAAGCACTTCAGGTAATGGGTTATAAAGAAGTCGAAAACGTACGCATCGGCAAATTGATTGAGCTTGAACTAGATGGATCAGCAAAAGATATTGATGCACGTGTCAAAGAAATGTGTGAAAAGCTATTGGTCAATGAAGTCATTGAAGACTACCGCTACGAAATTGGGGAGGTTGCGGGTAAATGAAGTTCGCTATTCTTGTTTTCCCAGGATCGGGCTGTGACATCGACATGTATCATGCAGTAAATAATGTTCTCGGCTATGACGCAGAATATATCAGCCATACAGAAGCAAATCTTGACGGTTTTGACGCACTACTAATTCCAAGTGGAGCATCTTACGGGGATTATCTGCGTCCGGGTGCGCTGGCACAAAGTTCACCTGCAATTGCTAGTTTGAAAGCTTTTGCTGAATCAGGGAAACCTGTCCTTGGTGTAGGTAACGGATTCCAAATCCTTGCTGAAGCAGGCCTCTTACCAGGTGCATTCTTACGCAATAAAGGCTTGAAGTTTAGATCAGGCAAAACAAAGTTAACGGTCTTGAATACAGAATCTACATTTACAGCTGGTTATGAAAAAGGGCAAGAAATTTCAATTCCGTTTGCTCATGAATTCGGAAACTACTATGTTGATGAAAAAACAGTAGCAGAATTAAAAAATAATAACCGTATCGTATTTACATATGCGGATGGTAATGCAGATGGCAGCACAGCAGACATCGCGGGTGTGTTGAACGAAAAAGGCAATGTGCTCGGAATGATGCCTCTCCCTGAACGTGCAGTGGAGGAAATCATCGGAGGAACAGACGGATTGTCTCTATTCAATTCAATCTTGAAAAGGTGGAGTGAAAATAATGTCAGCCAAGCATGAACCGAACGCACAACAAATTAAAGATGAGAAATTATACTTACAAATGGGAATGTCAGACGCAGAATTCGAACGTGTAGAAGAGATGTTAGGCCGCCTTCCAAACTATACGGAAACAGGTCTATTCTCGGCATTATGGTCTGAACATTGTTCATATAAAAGCTCGAAACCGGTACTTCGTAAGTTCCCAACTGAAGGAGCACGCGTCCTTCAAGGGCCAGGTGAAGGTGCAGGAATTGTTGATATCGGTGATAACCAAGCAGCTGTATTCAAAATGGAATCCCATAACTCACCATCTGCTATAGAGCCGTTTATCGGTGCAGCAACTGGTGCTGGTGGAGTTCTACGTGACGTATTTTCAATGGGGGCCCGTCCTGTAGCACTCGTCAATTCTCTTCGTATTGGAGAACTATCGAATGCACGTGACCGTTATTTATTCGAAGAAGCGGTGTCAGGTATGGCGAGTTACGGAAATGCAATTGGGATTCCGACGATTGCGGGAGAAGTGCAGTTTGACAATTGTTATTCAAAACGTCCGTTAGTCAATGCGATGGCTGTTGGTATTTTGAACCATGAAGATATTCAAAAAGGTATCGCTGCAGGCGTAGGCAATACTGTCATGTATGTCGGTGCAACAACAGGGCGCGACGGCATCCACGGTGCAACGATGTCTTCAGTTGAAGTCGCTGTAGAAGAAGCAGAACTTCCAGTCATGCAGGCGGGAAATCCGTTTCTTGAGAAACTTCTAATGGAGGCATGCCTTGAACTTGTGAAATCAGATGCACTTATTGGTATACAAGATATGGGTGCTGCAGGTCTTACATCATCTGCTGCTGAAATGGCTTCAAAAGCAGGATACGGCGTGGAAATGAACTTGGATCTGGTACCACAGCGTGAAGAAGGAATGACAGCGTACGAAATGATGCTGTCGGAATCTCAGGAGCGGATGCTTGTTGTCGTGAAAAAAGGCCGCGAACAAGAAGTAACAGACCTATGCGGAAAATATGGAATTGAAGCAGTCTCAATAGGTAAAGTAACAGACGACAAAATGCTTCGTCTTTTCCATAAAGGTGAAATTGTTGCAGAAGTATTAGCAGATTTCCTTGCGGAAGATGCTCCGGTTTACCATAAAAAATCTGAAGAACCTGCTTATTTCAGAGAGTTCCAAGCGATGGAAATGACTGAACCCGTTGTGGCTGATTTGAATGAGACACTTAACGAATTACTGCAACGTCCTACAATTGCATCGAAAGAATGGGTGTATAACCAGTTCGATACACAAGCTAGGTCGAATACGGTAGTTGCACCAGGTTCGTCTGCAGGTGTCATTCGTGTCAGTGGAACGAATAAAGGACTTGCGATGACAGCAGATTGTAACTCGCGATTTGTATACCTCGACCCAGAAATAGGTGGGAAAATTGCAGTTGCTGAAGCAGCGCGTAACCTCATTTGTTCAGGCGCAGAACCAATTGCAGTCACGGATTGCCTGAACTTCGGTAGTGCGGACAAGCCAGAAGTATTTTGGCAGCTTGAGAAATCAGCCGACGGAATTTCTGAAGCATGCCGCAAGTTGAATGCACCTGTCATTAGCGGTAACGTCTCCTTGTCTAATGAAGTGAACGGTGTTCCAATCTATCCAACACCAACGATTGGTATGGTTGGCCTTGTGCATGATCTATCACAAGTAACGACTACTGAATTCAAAAATGCAGGCGATATTATTTTTGTCATCGGGGAAGCATCACTCGATTTCGGTGGAAGTGAATTGCAACAAATGATTGACGGGAAAATTTCTGGTCAAGCGCCGGCAATTGACCTTGAAGTTGAAGCGGCACGTCAGAAAGCACTATTGACTGCAATCCAATCTGGACTTGTTGAATCTGCAACGGACTTATCAGAAGGCGGTTTTGCAATAGCGCTTTGTGAAAAAGCGTTTGGAGCGGAAGGTCTTGGAGCTGGCGTAACAATTTCAGGTTCTGCGGTAACGGCATTATTCAGTGAAACACAATCACGTTTCCTAGTTACTGTAAAAGAAGATAATGTAGCAGCGTTTGAAAAAGCTGTGACAGATGCTATTAAAATCGGTGTAGTAACGGATACTAACCGAATCGTTATCAATGGTGAAAATGGCGTGTTAATTGACGGGACGGTTGATGAACTCCGTTCTGCTTGGAAAGGAGCTATCCAATGCTTGCTGAACTCAGAGGCTTAAACGAAGAGTGCGGTGTGTTTGGTATTTGGGGGCATGATGATGCGGCGCAGATCAGTTATTATGGTCTGCACGCTTTACAACACCGGGGGCAAGAAGGAGCCGGTATCGTTACAAAGGAAGGCAAAAAGTTTCATGTGGTTAAAGGCGAAGGTCTTGTCAATGAAGTGTTTTCCGGCAATGAGATCAACGATTTAAAAGGAAATGCTGCAATCGCGCAAGTACGTTATTCGACGGAGAATGGCCGCGGAATTGAAAATGTTCAACCGCTTGTTTTCCGCTCAACAACAGGTAGTCTTTCGGTCGCTCACAATGGAAACATTGTGAACGCGGTCGAACTACGAGAGCATCTTGAACGTCAAGGCAGTATTTTTCAGACGAATTCTGATACAGAAGTGCTGGCGCATTTAATTAAGAAAAGTAGCGGATCCTTAATGCAACGCGATCGTGTGAAAAAAGCATTGTCGATGTTAAAAGGTGCATTTGCATTTGTCATATTGACGGATGATGGATTAATGGTAGCACAGGATCCAAACGGTTTGCGTCCACTATCTCTTGGTAAATTGGGGGATGCATGGGTTGTGGCGTCTGAGACATGTGCGTTCGATATTATCGGCGCGGAATGGATTCGCTCAGTAGAGCCAGGAGAACTTATCATTATTAATGATAAAGGCATACAGTCGGATCGATTTGCACAAGCTGCAGACTCGGCTATGTGCTCGATGGAATACATCTATTTCGCACGCCCCGATTCGGATATTGACGGTATTAACATCCATTCAGCACGGAAACGTTGCGGCAAACAGCTTGCACGCGAAGTACATATCGAAGCAGACGTCGTCACAGGTGTACCCGATTCAAGCATTTCAGCGGCAATTGGATTTTCTGAGGAAAGTGGAATTCCCTATGAACTGGGTCTCATCAAAAATCGTTATGTTGGGCGCACGTTTATTCAACCGACACAGGAAATGCGTGAAAAAGGCGTGAAGATGAAACTTTCTCCAGTGCGTCAAGTTGTGAACGGTAAAAGAGTCGTTATGGTGGATGATTCGATTGTTCGCGGCACCACTTCAAAAAGGATTGTCAATTTGTTGAAAGAAGCAGGTGCAACGGAAGTTCACGTAGTGATTGCGTCTCCACCACTTGTCAGTCCGTGTTTTTATGGTGTTGATATTAGTACGGATTCAGAACTGATTGCAACAAACAGGACGAATGATGAAATTCGGGAACTGATCGGTGCAGATTCACTTACATTCCTATCTGCCGAAGGATTGATTGGAGCAATTGGAAGACCGGAAAAAACGAAAAATTGTGGACAATGCCTTGCATGCTTTACGGGAGAATATCCTACAGAAATCTATTCGGATACAGTTTTGCCATATAAAAAAGAAATTGTTTGATAGGGGGACTTATGCATGTCGAAGGCTTATGAAAACGCAGGAGTAAATATCGAAGCTGGTTACGAGTCAGTTGAACGGATGAAATCCCATGTTGCGCGTACTGCACGTATTGGTGTTACGGGAACGTTCGGCGGTTTTGGCGGCATGTTCGATTTATCCGCACTTAATTATAAAGAGCCGGTTCTTATTTCCGGTACAGATGGTGTTGGTACAAAGTTGAAACTTGCGTTCATGGCAGATAAGCATGACACGATTGGGATTGACTGTGTCGCTATGTGTGTTAACGACATTGTGGCTCAGGGTGCAGAACCTCTTTATTTCCTTGATTACATAGCGCTTGGAAAAGCTGTACCTGAAAAGGTCGAAGCGATTGTTAAAGGAATTGCGGATGGTTGTGTTCAGTCAGGCGCAGCATTAATTGGTGGAGAAACGGCTGAGATGCCAGGACTTTACGAAGTTGATGAGTATGACCTTGCAGGTTTTGCCGTTGGTGCTTGTGAAAAGAGTAAAATCGTTACAGGTGAAAAAGTTGTTGCGGGTGACGTTCTTGTTGGCATCGCTTCAAGTGGTATTCATTCGAACGGTTTTTCACTAGTCCGTAAAATTGTAATCGAGGATCAAGGCTGTGAAATTGACGGTTTGATTGCCGGATACGAAGAGCTTGGAACGGTTGGCAACGCACTTCTTGAGCCAACGAAAATTTACGCTAAACCTGTACTTCAAATGCATAACGAACTCGATGTCCATTCAATGGGCCATATTACGGGCGGCGGCTTCTACGAAAACTTACCACGTATGTTGGTAGACGGATTCGGAGTGGAAATTGACCTTGGTTCATGGCCGGTACTTCCAGTATTCAAAATGCTGAAAGAAAAAGGCGGATTGTTGGATAAAGATCTGTATAGCGTATTCAATATGGGTATTGGTTTTGTTGTTGCTATCCCTGAAGAACAAGCGAATGCTGCTCTTAAAATTGCAGCTGAGCACGGGGAAGAAGCATTCATTATCGGGCGAGTAATAGAAGGCGAAGGCGTTACATTTACAGGTACGCATGACGGAAGTCTGGCCGAATGAAACAGAAAATGAAGATTGCCATTTTCGCATCCGGAAGTGGCAGTAATTTTGCGGCGATTGAAGAAGCATGCAAAAAAGGTGAGTTGAACGCTGAAATCGTCCTCATGGTGACGAACAAACCTGAAGCATTTGTTGTTGAACGTGCTGAAAAAGCTAGCATTCCAGTTGCAGCGATTCTTCCAAAAGAGTTCGCAACGAAAGATGCGTACGAAGAAGCAATTCTTCATGCACTTCGTGAGTCTGGGGCGGAATGGCTGGTTCTTGCAGGTTATATGCGTCTTGTAGGGCCGGTACTATTGACGGCTTTTCCTTCTCACATCGTTAATATCCATCCCTCACTACTGCCTTCATTTCCTGGAAAAGATGCGGTTGGGCAAGCAGTTTCGCATGGCGTGAAAGTAACGGGTGTAACCGTTCATCTTGTTGATGAAGGAATGGATACAGGTCAGATTCTTGCACAATGTGCTGTCGATGTCGTCGATGGAGATGAAGACAAAACTGCTGAAGCCATTCATGCTGTTGAACATGGTTTATATAAAGATACGTTAAACAAACTTTTTAGCCAGTAATGATAAAGGCTTGGGCCGGCAGGAAGTAGGTCATGCAGTCGTTGCGACAGGAAGTCGCGATTTTAGACTGCTATCCTAATATACAAATTGGAGGGTTTTATTCGTGAAAAAACGTGCATTGCTTAGCGTGTCAGACAAAAACGGTATTTTGGAATTTGCCAAGGAATTGGAAAGTCTCGGTTACGAATTGTTATCTACAGGCGGAACAATGAAACATCTTGCAGACAATGGCGTCGCAGTGACGGCAGTCGATTCAGTAACTGGATTCCCTGAGATTATGGAAGGTCGCGTGAAAACGCTCAACCCGATGATTCACGGAGGACTTCTTGCAAAACAAGACAATCCATCTCACATCTCGCAAATGCTAGAACACGGCATTCAGCCGATCGATGTTGTTTGTGTTAACTTGTATCCGTTTAAAGAAACAATTTCAAAACCAGATGTAACCAATGATGATGCAATAGAAAATATCGATATTGGTGGACCAGCGATGCTTCGTGCTTCTGCGAAAAACCATGCATACGTTACAGTTATCGTAGATGCAACAGATTACGATCAAGTACTTTCCGAAATCAAAGCTGATGGAAAAACGACACTTGAAACGCGTAGACGTTTGGCTGCAAAAGTATTCCGTCATACAGCGGCATACGATGCGCTTATTGCTGGCTTCTTGACGGACCTTACTGGCGAAGAATTCCCAGAGCAGGTTACTTATACATATGAACTAAAACAACCGCTTCGTTACGGAGAAAATCCACACCAAAAAGCAGCTTTCTATAGCCGTCCACTTGGTTCAGATTTCTCAATTGCGTACGCGAAACAATTGCACGGCAAAGAACTTTCATATAACAATATTCAAGATGCGAACGCAGCTATCCAGATCATCAAAGAATTCGATAAAGCAGCTGCAGTAGCGGTAAAACATATGAATCCATGTGGCGTTGGAACGGGCGAAACAATTTTCGACGCGTTCAATAAAGCATATGAAGCAGACTCGACGTCTATATTTGGCGGTATAATCGCATTGAACCGTGAAGTAGATGCTGCAACTGCTGAAAAATTAGCAGGGATCTTCCTTGAAATTATCATCGCACCTGCTTTCACGGAAGAAGCAATTGAAATTCTGACGAAGAAGAAAAATATTCGCTTGATGACAATTTCATTTGATCAACACAAAAAAGACAAATGGAATACAGTCTCAGTTGAAGGCGGATTGCTTATGCAAGAGCCGGATGCATACGGATTTGCGGATGCAGACATTCGTGTAGCGACAGACCGTCAGCCAACTGAAGCTGAATGGGAAGCGATGAAACTTGGTTGGGCAGTTGTTAAACATGTGAAGTCGAACGCAATTGTCGTCACTGATGACAATATGACACTCGGCGTTGGGGCAGGGCAGATGAACCGTGTTGGAGCAGCGAATATCGCGCTAACGCAAGCAGGAGAACGCGCTAAAGGTGCAGCACTTGCATCTGATGCATTCTTCCCAATGGACGATACGGTCGAAGCAGCAGCGCAAGCTGGTATTACGGCAATTATTCAACCAGGCGGATCAGTGAAAGACGAAGATTCGATTAAAAAAGCTAATGAATATGGTATTACGATGGTGTTCACAGGCGTACGTCACTTCAAACATTAAGGAGAGATTTGCATTGAATATACTCGTTATCGGGAGCGGTGGCCGCGAGCATGCGATTGCCAGACAGTTCAATGTCTCCCCTTCAGTAAATAAAGTTTTTGTCGCACCTGGCAATGATGGCATGAAAAACGATGCTGAATGTGTGCAAATTGATGCACTAGATTTTGAGGCGCTTGCTTCATTCGCACAAGAGAATCATGTTGACCTTACATTTGTCGGTCCTGAACAACCGCTTGGGGAAGGAATTGTTGATTATTTTGCTGAACGCGGATTAACAGCATTCGGTCCAACGAAAGCGGCAGCCCTGATTGAAGGAAGTAAGTCATTCGCAAAAGAGCTTATGACAAAATACGATATTCCAACAGCTGCGTACGGAACATTTACCGATGCAGAAGAAGCAAAAGCGTTTATCCGAGAAAATGGTGCACCAATTGTCGTTAAAGCAGACGGACTTGCAGCTGGAAAAGGTGTCATCGTTGCGATGACACTGGAAGATGCGCTTGAAGCTGTCGATGATATGATTGGCAACCAGAAGTTCGGGGAATCCTCGTCACGTGTCGTTATTGAAGAGTTTTTGGACGGTGAAGAGTTCTCCTACATGTCGTTTGTCCATGACGGTCAGATTTACCCGATGGTTATCGCACAGGATCATAAGCGTGCTTATGACGGTGATAGAGGACCGAATACGGGGGGCATGGGTGCTTATTCACCTGTCCCGCAAATTTCGGACGCAGCTGTGAAAGAAGCGTACGATAAAGTCGTTGTTCCGACAGTTGAAGCAATGGCTTCAGAAGGGACTCCGTTTACAGGTATTTTATATGCCGGTCTTATTTTGACTGAAAAGGGTCCGAAAGTAATTGAGTTCAACGCACGTTTCGGCGATCCTGAGACGCAGGTCGTTCTTCCACGAATGGCATCCGACTTTGGTGAATTCATGACCGCACTTATGGATGGTAAACCGTTTGACTTGCAGTGGGATGACAATGCGATGTTAGGCGTTGTCATTGCTGCAGATAGATATCCAGGAGATGTAGTAAAAGGGGCTGCATTACCTGATCTTGATATTTTGTCAGCACGAGGCTTAGAAGTCTTCCATGCAGGCACAAAATCGAATGGTGCAGGCTTCGTTGGTAATGGGGGACGCGTACTGCTCATTACAGCAAAAGCAGATTCGTTGAAAGAAGCGCAGGTTGAGGTTTATAAAGGCTTGTCTCAATTAGAATGGAACGGATTCTTCTATAGACAGGATATTGGCTGGCGTACGTTTGAATAAATGAAAAGACCACTAACTTAGTAATGAGTTAGTGGTCTTTTTCACGTTTACGAAACATCTAATCAAGTAATAAAGAAATAAGGATGGATAGAATAATGAGTTGCAAAATTTACCAAATTATTTATACTTAAGGTGATGCTTTAACAGAAAGGTGAAGAGACAATGGGTTTGCAATTTTCTAGCGTGGAGAAAAGATTAAATGATTCACTCATTTTCCCTGAATTTAACTTACATAGTGCTAGCCATCAAGTAACGGCGATTTACTCCAGTCTTAATGTACGTAACACGCTTTTGCAGATGCTTACAAAGGAAATACCTATTTTAAATGGCGAAATATACATAAATGATGTAGAAATTTCAAAAGTAAATATTCCAGACATCGGTTTTGCATTGCTGAATGAAGGGCAATATGAGCGCTTAACAATTGCTGAAATGCTCAGTTTTTACCGTAAACTGTATAGTGCAGATATATCTACTACAGCGATTTTACGCAAAGTTCACCTTGAAGAGAAGCGAAATATAAGGATAAATAAATTATCTTACTCGGAGCAAAAAAGAATCCAATTTGCGAAGTTACTCATTCAAAACCCTGAGCAGTTCATATTTGAAGAACCTGACCAAAACATCGATATAGAAACACAACGCGTATTGATTATAATGCTGGAAGAGCTGCGTGCTACAGGTAAAAGTGTATTAATAGTAACCGGTAATATGGAGAGTGCAGTCATTTTAGCGGATAAGGTTTTTAGGTTGGATGAAAAAGGTTTGCATGAAATTCAAATAGCCAGGGAATCTGAAGAGGACATTCCTCCAATTTCGGAAGCGAGTGCTGAAATAGATAAAACAGAAATTCAACCAGTCCGATTTGAAAAAATTCCTACGAAGGTAAATGAGAAAATTGTTCTCTTTGATCCACCCGAAATTGATTATATTGAAAGTAACGATGGACAATCTTCGCTTCATATTAACGGGGAGGCATTTCCGACGATGTTCACGATGAATGAGCTTGAGGAACGTTTACAACATTTCGGATTTTTCCGTTGCCATCGATCCTATATTGTTAACCTTCAAAAAGTTCGAGAGGTAATTACATGGACACGGAACAGTTACAGTCTCATTCTAGAAAATGAGAGAAAGTCGAATATCCCGCTGTCGAAAACAAAAATGGCTGAATTGAAAGTGATGTTGGGCCTGAAATAAGCTCCGTTCACCTCCGAAAAGACTCTTTTCACGGGAAATATGCTGTTTTTCCATCGAAAACGGCTTAATCTGAAGATGTAGTAGCGAAAGTACATTTGCATATTTCAGGGGGAGAACAATGGAAAACATCATCGAAGTTCAATCATTGGAGAAAGTTTTTGCGAATCAGACGGCACTTGAAGACGTCAGTTTTTACGTTAAAAAGGGAGAGATTTTTGGATTTCTCGGACCGAGTGGTTCGGGAAAAACGACAACCATAAAAATACTAACGGGCCAATTAAATCAGACAAGCGGAAAAGCGATCGTCTTCGGAGAAGCTGTTTCAAAAATGAAAAAGGGGAATTCAAGAAAGAAAATCGGCGTACTGACAGACAACAGTGGCTTGTATGGCAGGCTATCCATTTATGATAATTTGAAGCTCTATTGTGAGCTGTATGAAGTGTCGGAACAACGAATTGCTGAGGTGTTAGCACTTGTTAATTTAACTGATGAAAAGAAAAAAATTGTTTCCAAACTGTCCAAAGGGATGCTTCAGCGTGTGACACTTGCTCGAACACTCTTACATGAACCCGAGCTTCTATTTCTTGACGAACCGACGTCAGCGCTCGATCCGGTAAATTCGCAACATATTCATGAAGGGCTTCGTAAATTGCAAGCTCGTGGAACGACGATTTTCCTAACGACACATGATATGAATGAAGCGGAATTGCTCTGTGATAGAGTCGCATTTCTAAACAAAGGACAAATCAGACTCATGGATGAGCCAGGGGCATTAAGAAAGCTCTATTCAGATTCAACGATGACTGTGGAGTTGAAAAACAATGAAAAAGTCGTGTTGAAGAGTACTTCGGTAGATGCTCAGCAAATGTTCAACTATATGTCATCAAATCAAGTGGTCTCTATTCATTCAAATGAACCGACACTAGGCGATATTTTTGTAGAAGTGACAGGGAGGAAATTATCATGACATTTTCGATGAGGCGTATCAACGCCATCTTTCAGAAAGACTTCAAGGATATTTCAAGAAACTCAGCTGTTTCGGTTACAGTGCTGATGCCACTTATTATTGCATTTGTTATGGGCAAGATGGGTGATGATATTGCGATTGAAGCGCATTATATGGTCATCAATTTCTCAATGGTTATTGTTGGCTCGTTTGTTCAATGCAGTTTAATTGCTGAAGAGAAAGAGAAGAACACACTTCGCGGTTTAATGTTGTCTCCTGCTTCGACATTGGAAATACTCGGTGGAAAAAGTTTGTTAAGCTTGATAGCAACGATGATTATTGTTGTAATCGGGGCTTTTTTTACGGGCTATCGACCAGAGCATTTTTTTGTTATAGCCATCGCAATCTTGTTTAGTTCTTTCTTTTTCATCGGTTTGGGAACGCTTCTTGGCTTGCTTGCTAAATCAGTTATGGAAGCTTCCGTGATTATTTTGCCCTTTATGTTTGTATTCAGCTTTGGATCGATGATTACGATGTTTGCAGATAAATATCCTATTTTGAATGTGGTGAATTATACACCGAATATGCAACTTATGGAAATTGCAGTAAAGGTTGAAAGTGGAATCGGATTCGGAGGAGTTTGGTTGAATTTAGGCATCATTACTCTTTGGATTATCGGTATTTTTGTTTTGACCATCATTGTGTTCAAGAAAAAAAGAATGGATTGATTCTATCCGTTCTCCTGCGAAGACGCCTTACTGGGGTAGCCGAAGTGATAGGACCGATAGTGATTTTCTATCAGGCTTATCGTGGGAGGCATCCCCAAGCGCCGTAGCGGATTCAATGGAATTTTTAGTGACCCACCTACTCTGCCTTACAAATCCACCCACCAAACATATTCGTCGTGAAGAACTTAGCAATGTTCCCAAATCCAGCTTCTCTTAACAAACGAACAATCTCCTCTTCAGGAATGAAGGAAAGCTTCCGTACGGTTTTCTCCATTTCATCAACATCTGCTACAGTCAAATTTGTCGAATCAAGCCAGTATGCTTTCCATAGAGCGAATAGCTCATTAAATGTCGGATCGCTTGGGTCACCGTACATGGATGCCATAACGAATGGTGCGCCAGGTGATAGGTGATGTCGGATCTTTTTCAGTAGCTTCCTTTTTTCATTGATATCTTCAATGAAATGGAGGACGAGCATACAGGTTGCAGCCCCGAACAGTTTCTCGTCTGTCACATCATTGACAGTTCCTTCGAAGAATTCCACCCGGTCATCCATCTTCAAATCGATTGCCTTCATTCTAGCGATATCAAGCATTGGCAGCGCGGGATCCACTGCAGTAAATGTCCACTCGGGATTAGCGGGACCTAATGTAGCAAGTTCATTGCCGCCGCCCGCCCCAATTATCAATACACTTTCTTGTTGTGTTATATTCGCCCGAAGATAAGCCTGTACAAGTTTGAACATTGAATCGTAGGTGGGCAATGTTCGACGTACTCCTCTGTCGTATTCCATGGCCATTTCTTTATCAAACTGCATCTTGTCCGTCATTTTATCAAATCCAATCGACTGTGATACTGTACTATTTCGTCAAAAGGTAGCAGAAACCTCTACTGCGTGAACGGTTTTGAGAGGTATCTTTCGAAGTAAGCAACATGCCCATCCCTAACTCCCCTCATTGATTATTTGAAACTTCAAAGATGTCTAGTGAACTCCCTATTTATTTCCTCATTGCTATGCTACGATAAATAGTATAATAGTTCAGTTAAAAGGAGAGAGTTGCATGTGGGAGCCTAAAGCAATAAAAGCCCAACTACATATTATTGACGGCAAGAAAGCGCCGGACCTCATTATCACCAATGCAGAGTACTTACATTCAATCTATAAAAAATGGGTGACGGGCAACATTTGGATTGCTGGTGATCGAATTGTTTACGCTGGCAAGGAGATGCCAGCTATGACAGCAGGCGCGGAAATCTTCGATGCTACGGGGAAGAAAATTGTTCCTGGTTATATTGAACCGCATGTTCATCCGTTCCAATTGTACAACCCACGAACGTTCGCGGATTATGCAGCGCGGCTTGGAACAACAACATTCATTTCGGACAATCTTATATTATTCATGTCTCTTGATAACGAAACATCGTTTGGGCTGCTTGATGAGTTGAATAAACTGCCGTTTTCGTTTTACTGGTGGGCGCGATTTGACTCACAGACGATCCTGCAGAATGAGGATGAATTGTTTAATCTAGCGTCTATTAAAGAGTGGATTGAACGT
This sequence comes from Sporosarcina sp. ANT_H38, assembly GCF_008369195.1. GTDB lineage: Bacteria > Bacillota > Bacilli > Bacillales_A > Planococcaceae > Sporosarcina. The sequence goes on from NZ_VOBC01000005.1 coordinate 17,848, forward strand.
CCAGAAGTGTTGGTGGGTGGAGAATTGACAGGTTGGCCACGTCTCATGGCTGGTGAACCCTCTATGTTAGCTTCCGTAAGTACTGCAAAATTAGGCGGCAAGAAAATCGAAGGTCATTTTCCGGGTGCTTCTGAGCGGACGCTGGCACGGATGCGTCTTCTAGGGACAGATGGCGATCATGAATCGATGACTGTAGAAGAAGTGAAATCTCGGCTACTACACGGGTATGGAGTGACCCTGCGCTATTCGTCCATTCGTCCGGATCTTCCTCATTTAATGAAAGATATTGTTGACCAAGAATTAAATGTGTTTGATCACTTGATGATGACTACGGATGGCTCGACCCCCTCGTTTCACCTTGACGGCGTCATGGATAAATGTATCCGCGCGGCACTTGAAGCGGGAGTTCCACCAATTGATGCATACCAGATGGCGTCATATAATGTAGCGCGTTATTATGATATGGCCGATTTACACGGATTCATTGCGACAGGTCGTTATGCAACGCTAAATATACTGGAGCATGAATACAACCCAGTACCAACGGATGTTTTATCCAAAGGAAAATGGTTGAAACGTGACAATGAACCGACTGAACCTTTCCCGGCAATTGATTGGTCGTTTGTTGAAGCGTTCGCACCGAATTTCGATCTTGATGAATCAGATTTCTCATTTGACAACCCGATCGGAATCGAAATGCTCAACGACGTCATTACGAAACCGTATAATGTGACGATTGACATATCAGGCGATAAACTTGCGGGTGATCACGATGAAAGTTTCCTCATGCTTCTCGATAGGAATGGGAAATGGCATGTTAATACAATTATTAAAGGGTTTGCAACAGGGATTCAAGGCTTTGCATCTTCTTACTCGAATACAGGGGATGTTATCTTGATCGGCAAAGATAAAAAAGAAATGCATAATGCCTTCAAAGAAATTAAACGAATTGGCGGCGGCATGGTGCTTTCGGAAAACGGTGGAATCGTCGCGACACTTCCACTGGCAATTGGCGGCGGTTTATCGGTGGAGCCAGTTCAAAAGTTGATTGAACAGGAGCTAGAATTGAAAAAGGGGCTTGCAGATCGTGGCTACACGAAAGGCGATGCGGTCTACACATTGCTATTCTTACAATCAACACATTTGCCGTACATACGCATCACTCAGATGGGGCTGTACGATGTTATGAAAAAAGAAATTATTGTTCCGGCAAACGGAAGATAGGGGGCACAGATGAAGAAGAAAATGAGGGGTTGGCTATTGTTCATGTCAATCTTAATGTTGCTGTTAGCGGCGTGTTCAAAAGAAGAGAAGGCGGAGGCCGACGATGTACCCGAGCCGATAGAGGAAGAGCAAGAAGAAGTAATTGAAGAAGAACCCGTACAGGGCCCAACCTTGTATAAGGAACCGTTCACTGGTGTTTTATCAGAAGAGGAAAGTAATCGTCGCGCAGTTCTTGCGACGATTAACAACCATCCGCTAGCAAGACCACAATCAGGTATTAGTGATGCTGATATTGTCTATGAACTTGCAGCAGAGGGCAATATCACAAGGCTTTTGGCATTATTCCAAAGTGAATTGCCTGAAGAAATCGGCCCTATCCGCAGTGCGAGGGATTACTTTGTTCAAATCTCAAAAGGACTTGACGCATTTTACGTTGCGCACGGGTATAGCCCTGATGCCAAACAAATGCTACAAAATCGTTTCGTGGATAATATAAACGGCATGCAATATGATGGAACGCTTTTCAATCGATCTAAAGAACGAAGAGCCCCACATAATTCGTATATAACGAAGGATAATGTACTAGCGGGTATGGAGAAGACCAATTCGTCGATAGAGTTGTCAGTAATACCGGCCTTTTCTTTCCTAGAATCGATAGAAGATGCTAAAATAGGGGATATTGCATCGATGCTTGTTGTTCGTTATGGGACAGACCCAGATTTTACAAGCACATATTCCTATGATGCTGAAAAAGGAACGTACAATAGAATGGTAAATGGGATCTTAACAGTCGATAAATCCAACGAAAAACCAGTGGAACTATCTAATATACTTATATTTGAAACAGCTCATCGTACAATCGATAATGTCGGCAGACAGTCAGTTGATATTGAGTCGGGTGGCAAAGGTATGCTGTTCCATGCAGGTATAGAAAAGGAAATCGAATGGGAAAATATTGACGGAATCTTAACACCAATGGAAAATGGTGTTCCCGCGAAACTTGTTCCGGGTAAAACATGGATTCACATCGTTTCCACTCAACCTGGAATGGAAACGTCTGTCACATATACCCCTTAGGAAATCCATTCAGAGAGAGGGAGACTTATGCAGATCGACAAAATCCGTGGTCATCAGACGGACCAATTATTTAAAGCAATGCTCGAATTAAAAGACCTCGATGAATGTTATGAATTCTTTGATGATCTCGTCACAATAAGTGAATTGCAGTCACTCGCCCAACGTCTCGAAGTGGCGCAAATGCTTATGATGAAGAAGACGTACGATAAGATACAAGGTGAGACGGGTGCCAGTACTGCAACAATTTCAAGGGTGCGGCGCTGTGTGGATTACGGCTCTGGCGGCTATGGAAAAGTACTTGGACGCCTATATCCCCAAGTGGATGAAGAGGAAGTTGAGAATAAATAAGTTGTTATCTAGACTTCAGGCGCCAGACGCTAGGGTCATAAGCCATTCCGGCTAGGAAGGATTGAACTGCATCCTTCCCGGAATAGAGCTCCGCGTCGCCGGTCTGTCTTATGCCTGTCGCATCTGAGCAGGCGCCTTTCGCTTTAAATTGTTATCTAGACTTCAGGCGCCAGACGATTTTAGTTGTTATCTAAACTCTAGTCGCTAGACGCTTTTAGTTAGAACCGGACAGGGAAAGAATCTGTCCGGTTTTTTTGGTATACTAGGGAAACGTACATTATAAGATTGGGTGGTCAGACATGGATTTCACTACATGGCGTCATGCCTTTAAATTAGATCCTGAAAAAACAGTGACAGACGAACAATTGGAATTACTTGCAGAGTCAGGAACAGATGGGATTATCGTTGGCGGATCAGATGGAGTTACACTCGATAACGTACTCGATTTACTTGTCCGTATCAGAAGGTATTCTGTTCCGGTTGCACTTGAAATTTCGACAGTTGACTCAGTGACACCGGGTTTTGATTATTATTTCATTCCAACGGTTCTTAACTCTACGAAAGTCGAATGGATTAATGGCCTCCACCATTCCGCGCTCCGTGAATATGGTCATATGATGGACTGGGATGAAATTCAAACGGAAGGGTATTGTATTATGAACCCTGAATGTAAAGCAGCGAAATTGACCGGTGTGACAGAAGTTCCGGACGAAGAGGATGTCATCGCTTATGCTCGCATGGCGGAACATCTTTTCAAATTACCAATTTTCTATCTGGAATACAGCGGAATGTACGGCAATCCAAAAATTGTAGAAGCTGCTTCACGCGTACTTGAAAAAACGCGTCTTTTTTACGGTGGTGGCATAAAGAATACTCAAGATGCAGAAGAAATGGCGGGAGTTGCGGATACAATTATCGTCGGAAACGTCATCTATGAAGATTTCAAGGCGGCTCTGTCAACAGTAGGCGCGGTGAAATCGGTTTCCCGTTAAAACAAAATCAGTGTATAATAAAAGAACAAATGTTCCGAAAGGGCGATAATAGATGAATAAAATAGCAGAAGACTTACTTATAGGTATGAACCCAGAACAGGCTCGTGCAGTGAAAAAAACAGAAGGTGCCCTTCTTATAATGGCGGGTGCTGGCTCCGGCAAAACACGTGTCCTGACACATCGGATTGCCTATCTCGTTGTTGAGAAAAACATTTATCCTTCCAATATTTTAGCGATTACATTTACAAACAAAGCGGCACGTGAAATGCGTGACCGTATCGATGGATTGCTTGGTGCAGGCACGGGAGAACGGATGTGGGTTTCGACATTTCACTCAATGTGTGTCCGGATTTTGCGCCGAGATAGTGATCGAATCGGAATTTCAAAAACATTTTCGATTCTCGATTCAGCCGATCAATTGTCGGTTATTAAAAGCGTTTTGAAAACGTTGAACCTCGATGCAAAACAGTACGAACCACGTTCAATGCTGAATGCTATAAGCTCAGCAAAAAATGAGTGTATTGATGCGGAAATGTACCGCGCGCAAATCAACTCTCACAACCCCTATGAAAAAACGATTGCAGACGTCTATGATGGCTACGCAAAGCGATTGCGCCAAAACCAATCGTTCGATTTTGACGATTTAATCATGATGACGCTTGTCTTATTCGAACGCGTACCGGATGTCCTTGAATTTTATCAAAACAAATTCCAATACATTCATGTCGATGAATACCAGGATACGAATAACGCACAGTATAGACTTGTTAATATGCTGGCGGCTAAATTTAAAAACTTATGTGTTGTTGGAGATTCTGACCAATCTATCTATAGATGGCGCGGTGCGGACATCGGCAATATTCTGTCCTTTGAAAAAGACTATAAAAATGCCGAAATGATCATGCTTGAGCAAAATTATCGCTCGACGCAACGAATCCTACAAGCAGCGAATGACGTCATAACAAATAACAAAAGTCGCTATGATAAAAAGCTACGTACAGATAATGAAGAAGGCGATTCGATTTATGTCTACAAAGCGAGCGACGAAAAAGATGAATCGCAGTTTGTTGTTGGTAAGATCATTGAGTTGAAAGAGCAGGAGAAATTAAAGCTCGATCAGTTCGCTGTCCTATATCGCACGAACGCACAGTCGCGCGTTATCGAGGAATACCTTGTTAAATCGAATCTCGATTACACAATTGTTGGCGGCACGAAGTTCTATGAACGGAAAGAAATTAAAGACTTGCTTGCATATTTAAAACTCATCTCCAACAATGATGATGATCTTGCACTTGCGCGGATTATCAATGAGCCTAAGCGCAGTATAGGTGCTACATCATTTGATAAAATGGCACGTTTTTCGATTGAACATGACCGCTCTATTTTCGATGCGTTACAAGAAGTTGACTTTATGGGAATCACGGCGAGGGCTGCAAACGAAGTTGCCAAGTTCCGGGAACTTATTGCAGGATTTACTCGAATGCAGGAATACTTATCGGTAACTGAACTTGTTGAGCAAATACTTGATAAATCGGGTTATCGCGAAATGCTTCAACGTGAAAAAACGATTGAATCAGAGAGCCGTCTGGAAAACATCGAAGAGTTTTTATCTGTAACGGAAGCTTTTGAGAAACGTGCAGAAGAAGATACAGGTGACAAATCATTAGTGGCATTCCTGACAGATCTTGCGCTCATCGCAGACATTGATTCACTTGATAAAGAAGAAAATAAATCTACAGAGAAAATCGTCCTTATGACGATGCATGCTGCAAAAGGTCTTGAGTTTCCTGTTGTCTTCATCATCGGGATGGAGGAAAATGTTTTCCCTCACTCACGTTCGATGGGCGATAACGAGGAAATGGAAGAAGAAAGGCGTCTTGCATACGTGGGTATCACGCGTGCGGAGCAAAAACTCTATCTAACTTCCGCATCCTATCGCACGCTTTATGGACGGGCGAGTTATAATAGCCCTTCGCGTTTCATTGCAGAAATCTCGGATGACATTACGGAAATTGTCTCGAAAAATTCTGGATTCTCCATTGGAGGCGGATCCAAGGCACGAAATGAAGCACCTGTACGATCGGCTGTTAAAAAGCCTGTATATAATACGAGCGGCGGAGACAAAATGGGATGGAGCCCGGGCGACAAAGCGGTCCACAAAAAGTGGGGAACTGGTATGGTTGTCAGTGTGAAAGGGACAGGCGAGGAAGTAGAACTGGATATTGCTTTCCCGAATCCAGTTGGCATCAAGCGCCTGCTTGCGAAATTTGCACCAATTGAAAAAGCATGATGGCTGAAGGAGAGAAAAAATCGATGGATCGACTTGAACTCGAAAAACGGGTGGAAGAATTGAATAACCTACTTCATGAGTATGGTCATGCTTATTATGTACTTGATAAACCGCTCACTTCTGATGCAATCTATGACCAATATATGCAGGAATTATTGTCTATTGAAGCGGGAAATCCCGACCTCATTTATCCAGATTCGCCCTCCCAGCGTGTAGGAGGAGAGACATTGAAGGGATTCGGGAAAGTCGTTCACGAGTTCCCGATGCTAAGCCTATCCAATGCGTTTAATGAGGAAGATTTAAGAGAATTTGACAGACGAGTTAAGACGGCAGCAGGTCACGATGTTTCGTATATTTGTGAACTCAAAATAGATGGACTTGCGATTTCGCTTAGATATATCGACGGAAAGTTTGTGCAAGGCTCTACGCGCGGAGATGGTACGGTCGGGGAAGATATCACGGCTAGTTTAAAAACAATCCGGACAATACCACTCAGACTGAAAGAAACTGCTTCTATTGAAGTACGCGGTGAAGCCTATATGCCTAAGAAGTCGTTTATGACATTGAATGCAATACGTGACGAGGCTGGCGATGAGCCGTTCGCCAATCCACGTAACGCAGCGGCGGGCTCACTTCGTCAGCTCGATCCGAAAATAGCTGCGAGCCGAAACTTAGCGATATTCGTTTATGGGATCGGTGGCGATGGCAGTGCATATGGACAAGATAGCCATTCAGATTCACTGGATCACCTCGCTGCACTTGGATTTGAAACGAACAAGGAACGCAAGAGATGTGAAACGATTGAAGAAGTGATTGACTATGTTGGGATATGGGGGGAAAGCCGATCTGCTCTTGATTATGAAATCGATGGGATTGTCGTAAAAGTCGATAACTTCGAAGATCAGGAACAGCTTGGATTTACAGCGAAAAGTCCTAAATGGGCGACTGCTTATAAGTTTCCTGCTGAGGAAGTCGTCACAACATTACTGGATATAGAACTCAGTGTTGGTAGAACAGGTGTAGTTACCCCAACAGCGATACTCGAACCAGTACTAGTTGCAGGGTCGACAGTCGGTCGTGCATCTCTGCATAACGAAGATCTCATTAAAGAGAAGGACGTTCGAATAGGTGACACAGTTATTATCCGAAAAGCAGGAGATATTATTCCGGAGGTAGTCTCTGCAATTGTGGAAAAACGTACTGGCGATGAAGTGCCTTTTGAAATGCCTGAGAACTGTCCTGTATGTGATTCGGAACTCGTCCGAATCGAAGGGGAAGTGGCGATTCGTTGTGTTAATCCGCAATGTCCAGCTCAGATGAAAGAAGCAATCATTCACTTCGTATCCCGCAATGCGATGAATATCGAAGGAATTGGTGAACGGGTAGTAGACCTATTGTACAAGGCGGATCTTGTCCATGACGTCTCGGATCTATATACGCTGACAAGAGAGCAATTGATTGAACTCGAACGCATGGGAGAAAAATCTGTCTCGAAACTACTAACTGCAATCGAAGCATCTAAAGAAAATTCGCTTGAAAAAATGCTCTTTGGACTTGGCATCCGTCATGTAGGCGAAAAAGCGGCAGCGATACTTGCAGAGGAGTTCGGGACACTTGCTGATTTAACGGCAGCCGATGCAGAGCGGCTTATAACCATCCACGAGATCGGGGATAAGGTAGCCGATTCAATTACGACCTATTTTAGCAATGAAAAAGTTCTTGAAGTATTACGAAAGCTGGAGTCTTACGGATTGAATACAGCCTATAAAGGACGCAGGCGGCAAGACGCCCCAACAGACGGATTGTTTTCTGGGAAAACTGTCGTCCTGACAGGAAAACTATCCATTTTAACCCGAGGCGAAGCAAAAGAGAAAATAGAAGCATTCGGTGGAAAAGTGAGCGGTAGTGTGAGTAAAAAGACAGATCTTGTGATCGCAGGGGAAGATGCCGGCTCGAAATTGGCGAAAGCCGAGGAACTTGAAATCACTGTGTGGAATGAAACAGAGTTGATTGAAGCACTTGGCGAAAAGGAGTAATTATATGATGAAAAAATTAGTTATACTACCTGGATTTGCAGCCATTCTTCTACTTGGAGGGTGTCTTCCTTCATTTGGAACAGAGAAAAAGGAAGTCATTCAGGAGAGCGAAGAAAGCATTGAAGAGACTGTCATGATACCGGATGTCCAATTGAAAGAGGAATATTACAAGACGCTCTTACCTTTCAAGAAAAGTGCGAGCCGTGGTCTTATCGTCAGTAATATAGATACCAAATACGATATGCAGGAAACCGAGGAAGGTCTCTTACGTATTTCTACTCAGCATTTTGATCCGAAAAATCATTTATTCCAAGAAGGGCAATATATTGACAAGGAAACTGCTCGTAGCTGGTTGTCAAGAAGTTCTACAGATGAAGCCGGTTTGAATCCGCCCATTGAGGAAGGCATGAATGAAGATACAGCCTCGGAAGAAGCACCGAACTATCTGGCTCACATCGTCGAGCACAACTTTCACGTTATGACGGATGATAAAAAGGTACGCCTTGCTGGTATTACGATCGGCCTAGCACTCAATTCAACTAGTTATTCGAGAAGTGGAAAAGAGACCGAACTATCGGATAAGGAAATTGAACAGCAAGGTATGAAAATGGCTGAGGAGGTCGTTAGTCGTCTTCGTTCACAGGAAGGGCTATCAGATATCCCAATTGTAGTCGGACTGTTTAAACAGGAAGAACGTAACTCCATCGTTCCAGGTACATACTTCGCAACAGCTGTCGCAGAAAAGGGGCAATCGAAACCGACAGGATGGAAAGTAGTTAATGAGCAGTACGTGGTGTTCCCAGCGACTTCAGAGACTGGGGAATATAGGGATATGAATAATACATTTGATAGGTTTAAACAGGATATCGATGATTATTTCCCGAGTTTTGTCAACGTCATTGGCACCGGGTTTTATAAAGACGGCACCTTAAAATCACTTAACATAGAAGTACCGATCCAATTCTTCGGTACAAGTGAGACGATTGGCTTCACGCAATATATGACGTCACTCGTTAATAAATATTTCTCGAATGTTCATACAGAAGTAAGTATAACGTCCGTCAATGGACCGGAAGCATTAATAGTGAAAGAGGCTGATGACGACGAGCCGTATGTACATGTTTATGGTTATTAAATCATCATAACTTTTCATCATAATGGGAAGATGATATGATTAATCGTACAATTCAAAGAGGAGGAGAAACGATGACACAATTGACGATAGATGAAGTGAAACGTCACGCAGGTCTTGCAAGGCTTGCTATGTCAGACGCTGAGGCGGAAATGTTTGCCGGGCAACTCGAAGATATGATCGGATTTTCCATTAAACTAGAAGAAGTGGACACTGAATTTGTTGCTAGAATGACGCATCCACTGCCGCTTTACAATGTATTGCGTAAGGATATTCCGACAGACGCGCTTGACAGAGAAGAGATGTTGAATACTGTTAAAGAACACGAAGACGGACAAATCAAAGTGCCGACTATCCTTTGATGAATGGATTTAAGGAGGAAGAAAAATGACGTTATTCAAAAAGACGGCAACAGAGCTTCAGTCGCTATTACATAATCGGGAAGTATCTGTCAAAGAACTGACGGAAGAATCACTAAACCGTATTGCAAAAATGGATGGACAGGTACAAGCTTTTCTATCGACGAATGAAGAACAGGCGCTTGCTAAAGCAGAAGAATTGGACAAACTTCCGATGGACGGACGTGGACCACTTTTCGGTTTACCAATTGGTCTGAAAGATAATATCGTCACAAAAGGAATTGTTACGACTGCTGCAAGTAAGATGCTTGAAGGCTTCGTACCAGTTTACGATGCGACAGTGGTTGATAAAATCAACGAAGCAGGACTGATAACAATCGGGAAACTAAACATGGACGAATTCGCCATGGGTTCAACAACAGAGCGATCTGCATTCAAGACAACACATAATCCATGGAATCTCGAATACGTTCCAGGAGGCTCATCAGGCGGTCCTGCTGCGGCAGTTGCAGCCGGCGAAGTGGCATTTGCACTTGGTTCAGATACAGGCGGCTCTGTCCGTCAACCGGCTGCATTTTGTGGCGTTGTCGGCATGAAGCCAACATACGGTCGCGTATCACGTTCTGGTCTTGTTGCGTTCGCATCATCACTAGACCAAATTGGTCCGATTACGCGCAACGTTGAAGACAATGCATTGCTACTAAGTGCAATTGCAGGTTTAGATGCAAAAGATTCATCTACATCTCCGCAGGCAGTACCTGATTTCAGAGCTGCGCTAACTGGTGACATCAAAGGCTTGAAAATCGGTGTTCCAGCAGAGTATATAGGTGAAGGCGTATCCGTAGAAGCGAAAAATGCAGTGATGGAAGCGCTCAAAGTGCTCGAATCACTTGGTGCCGAGTGGGAAGAAGTTTCACTTCCGCATTCGAAGTATGCATCTGAAGTCTACTATGTCATATCATCTTCTGAAGCATCATCGAATCTTGCTCGTTTTGACGGTATTCGTTACGGCTATCGTGCTGAAGGCGTCAAAGATCTTGAAGAACTTTACGCGCGTACACGTTCTGAAGCTTTTGGCGATGAAGTGAAAAAACGTATTTTATTCGGTATGTATTCATTAGGTGCAGCTCAACACGGAGGTTTATATGTGAAATCTCAAAAAGTACGTACACTCATCGCGCAAGACTTCGCGAATCTTTTTGAGAAATACGATGTAATCATCGGACCTTCATCTGCGACAACGGCTTATAAGATTGGTGAAAAACTCGAAGATCCGTTGACGCTGTATGCAAACGATATTTTGACAGTTCCGATTAACCTTGCGGGTGTACCGGCAATTTCAGTGCCTTGTGGATTTTCGAATGGGCTTCCACTGGGTCTTCAAATCATCGGGAAGCATTATGATGAAGCGACACTCTACAAAGTGGCGCATGCTTACGAACAAGCGACTGATTTCCACACACAAACTCCAGTCATATGGGAGGGGAAATAATAATGAACTTTGAAACAGTAGTTGGACTTGAAGTCCACGTTGAACTTAAAACCGAAACGAAAATTATGTCTCCGGCTCATGCACATTTTGGTGCGGAACCTAACATGAACATCCATGTTATCGACTTAGCTTATCCAGGTGTATTACCGGTGATGAACGAACTTGCAGTAGATTTTGGTATGAAAGCTGCAATGGCACTTAACTGTGAAATTGCACCTATCACTAGTTTCGATCGTAAGCATTACTTCTATCCCGATAATCCGAAAGCCTTCCAAATCTCTCAAGATGATCGTCCAATCGGTGCAAACGGTTGGGTCGAAATCGAAGTTGACGGTAAAAAGAAAAAGATCCGTATTGAACGCGTGCACCTTGAGGAAGATGCAGGGAAATTGACACATTCTGATGAAGGTCACTCTCTTGTCGACTTAAACCGCCAAGGGGTACCACTTATTGAAATTGTTACAGAAGCCGATGTCCGTTCTCCAGAAGAAGCGTATGCATTCCTTGAAAAATTGAAAGCAATCATCCAATACACAGGTGTTTCCGATGTCCGCATGGAAGAAGGATCACTCCGTTGTGACGCCAACATTTCTATCCGTCCGTTTGGGCAAGAAGAGTTCGGTACGAAAACGGAATTGAAAAACTTGAACTCATTCAACTTTGTACGCAGAGGAATTGCATATGAAGTAGATCGTCAAGAAGAAGTTTTATTATCCGGCGGTAAAATCGAACAGCAAACACGTCGTTACGATGAAGCAACGGGTAAAACACTTCTAATGCGTGTCAAAGGTCCAGCGAATGATTATCGATTTATCCCTGAACCGGATCTAACAGAAATTCATATCGACGAAGCATGGATGGCGCGTGTTCGTGCTGAAATTCCAGAACTTCCGGATGCTCGTAAGGAACGTTATATCAACGAACTTGATTTACCTGCTTACGATGCGATGGTTTTAACACTGACAAAAGATATGTCCGATTTCTTCGAAGCTACTGTTGCGGCTGGAGCGGATGCGAAGCTTGCATCTAACTGGCTAATGGGTGAAGTTTCGGCTTATCTGAACGCGGAGGCAAAAGAACTTGATGCTACGGCATTAACATCTGAAGGACTTGCGAGTATGATTAAGTTGATTACAGATGGTACGATTTCATCGAAAATCGCTAAAAAAGTGTTCAAGGAATTGATTGAAAACGGCGGAAGCGCAGCAGACATTGTTAAAGAAAAAGGACTTGTCCAAATTTCTGATGAAGGCACGCTTCGCACAATCGTTACTGAAACACTGGATGCAAACGAACAATCAATTGAAGATTATAAAAACGGGAAAGAGCGTGCAGTTGGCTTCCTTGTTGGTCAAATTATGAAAGCGACGAAAGGCCAAGCAAATCCGCCACTCGTCAATAAAATCCTTCTCGAAGAAATTGCGAAACGGTAACTAGAAAAGCGTAAGGCGCTTAGACACCTTTTTAAGTCGAAAACTTATTCTTTTCTATTTTTAAACAAGACGTTCTGTATAAGACTTTTCCAAGTCCCTGTACAGAGCGTCTTTTTCTAGTCTCGTAATTTGATTCGCGAGATGGGACGACGTACAATTGAAGTAAAGGAGTGTGGATAGTTGATGAAAACTGAAAAACAATACTTTGATGAAGCCATTTCACTCGAACAGTATATGAACAAGATGGAAAAACATAAAGAAGAGAGTTTTCGTATTTATGAACAATTCGAAGTGCCTGCAGACGATGAATTCATCGAGCTGTTAAAAGTAAAGAATCCGAATATCCTAGTCATTACAGAAGACTGGTGCGGAGACGCAATGATGAATAACCCGGTACTTCGAAGAATAGCGGAAGCAGCGGAACTTGACGTACGTACGGCATACCGTGATGCAGATCCGGACTTAATAGACAAACATCTGACAAACGGTGGCAGGTCGATTCCTGTATACTTATTGCTGGATGAAAATGGGGAAGTAGAGGCGAAATGGGGCCCGCGAGCAGCTGCAATTCAAGAGTATGTTTTGGAACTGCGCAAAGACTTGCCATCAGCGGATTCACCAGAGTACAAAGAAAAACAGCAGGCATTCATTGAACGGATTACAGCAGAATATTCATCTAAGCCTGAACTTTGGCTGACTGTATACGAGGACATCCGTAAAAATTTTCTACCGGTATTGCAAAAGCAATCTTAAGTGCCAACAATCGTAGATTTATGGAGTAGATACAACGAGCGAAGCGGATGATGTTTCTTAATTAATGGAACGTTTTGTACGCTTATTACAAAAAAAACATATGTACGAATAGAGGGAATTTCGGATGAAGCGAGCACGAATTATTTACAATCCGACGTCGGGACGCGAAGCATTCCGCAAACATCTGGGGGAAGTTCTCGAGAAGCTTGAAAAGGGCGGTTATGAAACTTCTTGTCATGCGACAACTTGTGAGGGAGACGCGACAATAGCAGCTAAACATGCTGTTGAATCTGGTTTTGATCTTGTTATCGCTTCGGGTGGGGATGGCACGTTAAATGAAGTTATCGCGGGCGTCAGTCCTTTTGAAAAACGTCCAAAAATCGGACTTATTCCAACGGGTACGACAAACGACTTTGCACGTGCACTACGCATACCGCGCGATATCAACGAAGCGGTGGATATTATCATCCGCGGCGAAACGATACCTGTCGATGTTGGTTTAATGAACGACCGCCATTTCATTAATATTGCAGGTGGCGGCAGATTGACCGAATTGACATATGATGTCCCGAGTAGACTGAAAACGGTACTAGGTCAGCTTGCGTATTACTTAAAAGGCATAGAGATGTTGCCGTCTATTCATTCTACACACGTTAAGATTGAATACGACGGTGAAGTGTTTGAGGATGAAGCGATGATGTTTCTTGTCGGCTTAACGAATTCCGTGGGTGGCTTTGAAAAGCTAGCTCCTAGTTCAAGTATTAACGATGGAAAATTTACTCTGCTCATTTTAAAAAAATGTAATATCGCAGAATTCATCAGAATTGCGTCGCTTGCTCTTAGAGGAGAGCATCTTGATGACCCACTTGTCATTTCTACTAAAGCAGAAAAGATTACAGTGACATCAACTGAAAAGGTCCTACTGAATCTGGATGGAGAATTCGGTGGCGTATTGCCAGCAAGATTTGAAAATCTTTACAGGCATATTGAGATGTTTGTTCCTATGGATGAATTACGTAAAGAGGATCGAATAGATCTACCAGACTCTTCAATCGAATCGTAAATCGTAGTGAGGATTAAGTATGTAGTAAATTGGACAAAATGAGCTGTAGGGATGCCGAAACTGGACATTCCCGCAGCTCATTTTTTTAAATGTAAGAAATTATGAGTTTTTCACCTTGGAGTAGTGTCTAGGTTTCAGGCGCCACCCCCTCGGATCATGAGTCGTTTTGCTGTGGGGAGGAATTGAACTCCTTGTTGCGACAGGGCGTCGCGATCTTAGTCCACCTTCATATCACTTATGCTTTCGGAGTTGGACGGTGACTTGCGATTTTTCTTATATAAATTCAATTGCCTGGTCTTGATTGGCAGCAAGTTCTGGCAGCTCGTTGATGGGTACCCAGCGATGGCAAAATGTCAAACCGTCGTCTTCGCCGCCTCCGAATACACGGTGCTCCCAGCTGACATGTCCTTCGCCGATAAATACAAGGTGAAAGATATTTCTTTCATATACGACATTCTTATGTTCAGGAAAATAGTTTGTTTTATTCACTTTCCCTTTTAACTCTAAATCACTGCGCTGTATGCCTGTTTCTTCTTCAATTTCTCGATATAATGCATCTAACAATAACTCGTCCTCTTCGATTGTACCACCAGGGACCTGCAAGCCAGCGTCAGGATTATCTTTATGCTCGAACACAAGAATTTCACGTTCGGTATTTTCACCTTTTGTAATATAAGCTAATACTTTTCTTTTCAATTCCATTGTGTTCACCTCACTTTAGTTTATTAACGATACACAATATTCTGGTCATTAGCAAGCACTTACTTTGCTACGTCTATGTTGTCTACAAGAATTCCGTTGAATTCTTTAAGGTACTAGGGAATGCCTCACGCCTTCCCTTTAAAATGCATCTTCGCTCAGTTATATAGGTATTCATTTGTTCGAAATAGATATCGGTAAATAGTTCGGAAAATTGTTTTAAATGTAACTATTAAGTGATATAGAGGGTATACAATAGAATCAGATGTATTTGGAAGGATGTGATATCGGTGTACAAAACACATGAAAAACGACTTATCTGGCTGGCGTTTATTATTGCAGGAATTATGCTGTTATCGATTGGTGGCAAAATCTTCGGAAGCTAAAGGGGGATGAGTAGATGGGAAATGAAGAAGCAGTTTTTTTTTCAAGGGTCTTAACCGAAACGACGTTATCATTCCATATTATTTATGCAACAATCGGCGTCGGTGTACCGCTAATGATTATGATTGCACAATGGGTCGGCATCAAGAAAAACGATGATCACTATATTTTACTTGCACGACGTTGGGCACGAGGTTTTATCATTACAGTTGCCGTTGGTGTCGTAACAGGAACAGCCATCGGTTTACAGCTATCCTTATTATGGCCTAATTTCATGGAACTTGCAGGGAATGTCATTGCACTTCCGTTATTTATGGAGACGTTTGCATTCTTTTTCGAAGCAATTTTCCTCGGTATTTACTTATATACATGGGATCGATTTGAAAACCAGAAGAAACATTTTCTGTTACTCATTCCGGTTGCCGTCGGAGCATCCTTTTCTGCGGTGTTCATCACAATCGTTAACGCATTTATGAATGCACCAAGAGGATTTGATATCGTAAACGGTGAATTTGTTAACGTCAATCCGCTTCTTGCAATGTTCAATCCTGCAATGCCGACGAAAGTGGCGCATGTTGTTGCGACGTCGTATATGACAGCTGCTTTTGTACTTGCAGCGATTGCTGCGTTCCGCCTATTGAAAGGTTCGAATCATGAGTACCACAAAAAAGCCCTTTATCTTACTATGAAAGTCGGTCTTGTATTTGCAATTGCTTCAGCAATTATCGGTGACTTCTCAGGGAAATATTTAGCGGAGTATCAGCCAGAGAAATTGGCTGCAGCTGAATGGCATCTTGAAACGAGTGAAAATGCACCGCTGATAATGTACGGCATTCTTAAAGATGGAGAAGTTAAATATGCCATCAAAATACCGTATGCATTATCATTCCTTGCACACGGCAGTTTTACACAAGAAGTGGCTGGTCTGGATCAATTCCCTGAGGATGAAGTTCCGCCCCTTTACATCCATTACTTATTCGACATAATGGTGTCAATCGGAATTTGGATGACCCTTCTTTCGGGTGTATTTTGGTTAGGTGTTCAGCGAGGCTGGAAAATGGTTTCTACGAAATGGTTCCGCTGGCTGATCGTACTCGGCGGTCCACTAACAATAGTAGCGATAGAGGCAGGCTGGTGGCTTGCAGAAGTCGGTAGACAGCCATGGATTTTGCGAGGTATCATGCGGACGCAGGATGCTGCTACGACGAGCGGACATGTTGACTCGATGCTTATCTTATTCTGCCTGCTTTATCTTATTCTAGGAGTAGGTAGTGTAGTTGTATTGCGAAGAATGTTCCGCAACAATCCAGTTGAACGTGAAATTGAAGATCGTGATTCGGAGAAAGGCGGCGACGTGCTATGACACTCGAAATACTTGGCATATCCGTTCTATGGACTTTCCTGTTGGGCTATATATTGATCGGTGCTATTGATTTTGGGGCAGGCTTTTTCAATGCCTACAGCACGCTCACTGGTCGTCAGCATATTTTGACGAACATTATCCAGCGCTATTTATCTCCCGTCTGGGAAGTGACCAACGTTTTCCTGGTGTTTTTCTTTGTAGGGATCATTGGTTTTTTTCCGAAAACAGCGTTTTATTATGGAACGACGTTATTAATCCCCGTTAGCTTCGGGATTATCTTACTGGCTATCCGGGGTTCTTATTATGCATTTGAAACGTATGGCGCACGTGGACACAAAGGGTATTCGTTTATGTATGGTCTTGCTGGAATACTTATTCCAGCATCACTGTCCATCGTGTTAACCATTTCTGAAGGCGGATTTATCGATATGGTGAACGGCAATCCCGTCCTCGATTATTGGAAGCTGTTCACCAGTCCGTTGACATGGGCGATCGTTGTGTTAAGCATCGCCGCAACGCTTTATATATCGGCGGTATTCCTAACCTGGTATGCGCATAAAGCGCGCGATGAGGGAGCTACGAATATGATTCGTAAATATGCGCTGATTTGGGCATTGCCGACGATTATCACGGCAGGGGGCATTATATTCGAACTGAGAAATCACAATCCGGAACATTACAGTAACATCCAGAATTTCTGGCCAATGTTTCTCCTATCGTTCCTTATGTTTATCGGAACGGTTTGGTTAATCTGGCAGCGCCGGAATTATGGACTCGCATTCCTATTGCTAGTGGGGCAGTTCACATTTGCCTTCTTCGGCTACGGTGCGTCCCATTATCCATACTTGTTGTACCCGTATTTGACGATTTACGACAGCTTCACAAATCCGGCTATGGCCATCTCGCTCATTGTGGTATTCATCCTGGGACTTGGGCTGCTAATTCCGTCATTGTACTTGCTCATGCGTCTATTCCTATTCGATAAAGATTACGTCCGCGGAAAAGGCGACTACCACGCATAAGGAGGAACGGAACATGAATCATTTTCTAATGTTTTACGCACCCTTCATCGTCCTCATCGGGGGACTCATCGTAGCGTTCGTTGTTGGACCGATGGACGGAGCAGTAAAGAAACAAATTGAAAAAGAAAAGTAAAAGAGGGCAGACGTCGTTGTGTGGCGTCTGTTTTTTGTTGCCCTGTCAATTATGTTTGCTGAACGATTGTAAAAGTTAAGCGAACCTATCATATACGTTTGCCGACCGAGCAAATAAGTTAAGCGACCGATCATATACGTTTGCCGACCGAGCAAATAAGTTAAGCGACCGATCATATACGTTTGCCGACCGAGCATATAAGAGAAGCGACCAATCATATAAGTTGGTCAACTACCCATATCCCATCGTAAAGTACACGTATTGTCTTATAGATGCCCTCTCGACATCTGTTTTTTCACCCTTAGCATGGTAAACTAGAGACATCTGAAATTTGGAGGAAAATATAATGTCATATAGTGTAAATAGAAACGACCGCCTCAACGTCTACGTAGAAGATTTGACGCATGATGGCTCGGGCGTAGCAAAAGTAGATGGCTATCCGCTATTCATCCCAGGTGCGCTGCCAGGTGAAGAGGTTGATATACAAGTAGGTAAAACATTGAAAAATTACGGCTTTGCTAGGATGTTAAACATAACAAAAGCATCCCCTGACCGTGTAAAACCACCTTGCAATGTGTTCTCAGAATGCGGTGGATGCCAGATGCAGCACTTGTCTTACGAAGGCCAACTGGTTCAAAAACGTAAAACGGTCCGCGATGTTATGGACCGTATCGCGAAATTGCCGGATGTGCCGGTGCACCCCGTGAAAGGGATGGACGATCCTTGGCGCTACCGCAATAAATCACAAATACCTTTCAGCGAGCGAGACGGTAAAGTCATTTCCGGCTTTTACAAATCACGTACACATCACATTGTTGACACTGACATCTGTCTCATCCAAAGTCACGAGGCAGACGATCTGATGGCAATGTTGAAATATGAACTGCATGCAATCGGCGTTGATGCCTATGACGAGAAAACTCACTTAGGCTTGTTACGGCACTTAATTGTCCGCACTGGACGAACCTCAGGTGAAGTGATGGTTATTTTAGTAACGCGCAAAAAGAAATTTACGCAGAAAGTTGCAGCCATAGAACTTATTAAACGCGTTATTCCGAATGTAACATCCATTATGCAAAACTTTAATACCGAGAGAACGAATGTGATTTTCGGAGAAGAAACTGTTTTGCTATACGGAAAACCAGTTATTGTCGATTCAATTGGCGATATCGATTTTGAAATTTCTGCACGCTCTTTCTATCAAGTGAATCCTGAACAGACAGAGGTGCTTTATGGACAGGCACTCGAATATGCACAGTTGACAGGAAACGAATCCGTCATCGATGCGTATTGTGGTATCGGTACAATCTCGCTGTTCATCGCACAAAAAGCGAAAGAAGTGTACGGTGTTGAAATTGTTCCTGAAGCAATCGAAGATGCCAAACGCAACGCGGAATTGAATGGCATCAAAAACGCTCACTTTGAAGCAGGTCCTGCGGAAGTCGTCATTCCAAAATGGTATGCAGACGGCAAACGATTCGATGTTTTAGTCGTCGATCCACCGCGTAAAGGCTGCGATGAAGAACTGTTGAAAACGATTTTGGAATACAAGCCGAAGCGTGTTGTTTATGTATCATGTAATCCTGGTACGCTTGCGCGTGATTTACGCATACTTGAAGATGGTGGCTATCGTACCCAAGAGGTGCAACCGGTGGATATGTTCCCGCATAGTAGTCACGTCGAGTGTGTTGCGTGGTTGGAGCTAAGTTTGTAAGGGGATAATTAAAATATTTAGTCAAATGAACTTATAACACGTACACCGACTTACTAATAAAATTTCAGTTAAATGCCCCCCTGCTCTAGACCTCTAGAACAGGGGGGCATTAACGTTGGTAAAATAGGAAACATCGCAACTCGGGAACCAATTAAGGTTTTGCCTCTTGTGTGAAAACTTTCAGAGGGCTAGATAAAAGACAAAATAGTAAGTAGTGTTTTTAAACGGGTAACTTAGACGAGATTTTTTTATAAAAACATAATGTAGAGATTAGTATTGTCCTTAACCCAAACACCATAGAGAAAAGTTCTATGTTAACAAGCGAAAGAAAGTATCATAATACTGCAATGAAAAAGTTTCCTACTAGGGTTAATAACGGGGAAAAACCAATCCATTATGGGTATTCTTTTAAGTTTAAACAAGAAAGCGAATTAGACTACTTTTTAAAAGACTTGAATCGTAGTTAATTCAAAAGTTTTAAAGTGAAAAACGGATTTGGCTATAAAATTACTTTGAATATATATTGAATTTATACGAAATTCCAAAGAAAAAGACGTTAAATAACTTAATTGGGAACTATGTTTTAGGGAGGACTGAAAAAATGATTTCTAAAGCGGAAATAATAAAACTACCTTATTCGGGACAATACAAGGAGAAGATTTATGACATTTCGAGTCCTTGGAATTCCTCTAATTGGACGTGGGTAAAATTTTTAAATGAAGATTTAACCGAGTGGTGTGGCGAGTTCAGAGGTTCACCACGAGCAGTTGTAGTATCGGAAAAGCATAATGATGTTTTAGTCCTTACTTCTGATTATTTATATCAACTTGATTGTCTTAGTGAAGAATTAACTGATTATGAATCGCATGATCAATATCGAGATTTAGCTGTAACGCCACTCGGAGATATCATACTAGCTGATTATTATCATATTGAAGTTAAAGGATCAACATTAGAGGATAAGAAATTATTAGAAAGTCCAATAGAAATGGATATGATTAAGTTTCATGGTTGGTCTAACAACAAGTTGTTAATAACTTGTGATGAATTTTTAAATTATGACAATCATGTTGAATTAGAACTTGATGGGGTGACACTTGAAATAAATATAAAAGAAATCATGTAACATTTTACTATCAACCACAGGGGGATAGTGTAGAAGGTTCTGTTTATGGTTGGTTTAGGCATAAGAAGTAAAGAACCAATAATGTAGTTTAACAAATCCTAATACAAAAATAGGATATCTAAATACATAAGATACAAAATAACAAACACTGGCGCTCCTTCGTATATTTAATTCTCTTTACAATGCGAGTCTGTCGAATTTGTTTAGATTGATTAGACATTATTTCCCTATAATTTACTTGTAGAAAAGTATTACGCAGTTTGATATAATAAATAAAAAAATAATAATCCTTTAATATGGCCCAGAGAGGCTAAAAAGGTCTACTTGATAATTTAAGGTTTTTAAACCTATATTTATTCATGCCCTTTTGCCCTCTTTGGCGAAAGGGTATTTATTTTGCATTTATATAGTACCTCTTTTAAATGAAGTCCCGTGAGGCTTAAAAGGAGAATGGAAGATTTTTTTATTGAAACATCCATTCCTTCGGAGATAAAAGAGATTTATGTCATCTAGAAAATACAGGAGGAATGTAGAATGGATTATCGCAAAAAAACCGTGGTTGCGTCGGTAACAGGTTTAACATTAGAAGGTATGGACATCATGTTCATCTCATTTGCTATGACAATGATTATTGCAGAATTTCACGTTGATTTAGCAACTGGAGGAATGATTTCTTCCATTACCAATATTGGTATGTTAGTAGGTGGAATTGTTTTCGGGATTTTAGCAGATAAATATGGGCGGGTAAAAGTTTTTACCTATACCGTAATATTGTTTGCAATAGGCACCGCTTTAACTGGAATAGCTACGAGTATAGAACAAGTTTTTGTTTTTAGATTCATTGCAGGAATAGGTGCTGGAGGAGAATATGGGATTGGTATGGCGCTTGTTGCAGAGGCCTGGCCGAAAAATAAACAAGGGAGAGCATCGTCATATGTCAGTGTAGGTGCTCAATATGGTGTTATTTTAGCAGCATTACTAAGTGCAATTATTCTGCCTACTTTAGGCTGGAGAGCATTGTTTTTTGTTGGTGTGGTCCCTGTTATTTTTGCCTTTATTGTACGGAAGAATCTAGATGAATCTCCAGAGTGGCTAGCTGCTCAAAAGAATAAAAAAACAGTTAACAAAGCTGAAAAGGGTAAGTTGGTTCAATTGTTTGAAACGCCTCGAATCACATTTACTACACTATCTTTAATCGTAATGGCAACTGTTCAAATTGCCGGATATAACGGGTTAATGATTTGGTTGCCGTCTATGTTGCAACAATCACAAGGTTTATCTGTTTCAAGCTCTGCTCTTTGGACAATTAGTACAGCAGTTGGCATGATAATCGGTATGTTAACATTTGGACGATTCCTGGATCGATTTGGAGCAAAATATGCCTTTGGAGTATTCCTTATTGCTTCTGCATTTGCTGTGTTTTTATACGCCTACGCAACTGGAAGTATGGGTCTATTAATAGGTGGTGCAATTGTCGGATTCTTCTCAAATGGAATGTTTGCCGGGTATGGGGCGTTAATTGGTAGTCTTTATCCCGTTCAGATTCGAAGTACGGCAACTAACACGATATTTAACTGCGGTAGAGCGATAGGAGGATTCTCACCAATCCTAGTTGGTTATATTCTACAAAGTTATGATATGAAAGTCGCGATGCTCTACTTAGCAGGCTTATATTGTATATCCTTTATTGTTATGATGACGCTGAAAAAAAGTGATCTAGGGAATGTGAGTGAAACTATATAAGTGACAAATGCCAGGTTCTTAGTGGTTTATCAATTATAAAAAGTAACGAGAAAATAATTTGATCAAAAAGTAGTTGCTACGTGTACAGTTACTTTTTGGATCTCTTTGGATCAAATGATTTCTATATAATTAGCGAGATATCTTGATGTGTAGGGATGCGACAAAGTCGCATCCCTACACATTTTTTTTCGGTAGTCGTATGGTGATTGTTAATCCGTCGCGCTCCAAAGGTATAGGTACATGAAGTGCTAAATCTTTTCCGGATGAAAAAATAGAAGGGCTTATTATCAAGATAAAAGCCGCCAAAGATGCAATTTTGGCGGCTGATTTTTTCTCTATGGTTTTTACTTATTTATTTTAAAGAAGTGTCACTTTCTATGGGACATCAGATGGATAATCTTTGCCGAAAGTAAGAAAGGACCACATTGTACAAAGTACTAGAGTGCCCGAAATTGTATCTTCGGGCACTTACAATTCCTATAGAATGTCATCTATTCTTTTCTTTCACAGCAACAGCATTTTTCACTTAAACAGTGTAGGAACGCTACAGGCAACTATTCGCAATGGTATCACTAAGGAGGAATGAACTGCAATTCCTCCTTAAACCTGTCATGACTACAGACGTGTTTTAGGAAGTTACTTTTTCTTGGATATTTAATACTTGCTGCAGTGTTCTTAGTTGTTCATCGTTCAAAGGAATCATAGGTAAGCGAACACCACCGACAGGGATTCCATTTAAATTCAAAGCTGCTTTTACAGGTGATGGATTTGGAGCAGCAAAAAGTGCTTTCATCATTGGCAGTAGTCTACGGTGTTCCCTGGCTGCCTCTTGGATATTACCACTTTTGAAATGCCCAATCATCGTTTGCATTTCATTGCCTAAAACATGGGATGCAACAGAAATGACACCTATTCCACCAATCGATAGTATTGGAATCGTTAAACCATCATCACCGCTATACAACGAAAAACCTTCAGGTGTATGATTTATAATTTCGACCATCGCATCTAAATTACCGCTTGCCTCTTTAATAGCAACGATATTTGGTGTTTTTGAAAGGCGAATAACTGTTTCGGCAGCTATGTTGACAACACTGCGTCCGGGAATGTTATACAGAATAATCGGCAATGATGTAACTTCTGCAATTGTCTTAAAGTGTTGATATAATCCTTCTTGGGATGGGTTGTTATAGTATGGGGAAACGAGCATAATGCCGTCGACACCTACATCTTCTGCCAGTTTCGTTAGTTCAATTGATTCTCTTGTGTTGTTTGAGCCTGTACCCGCGATTACCGGAATTCTACCATTCACAACTTCCACTGTAAACTTGAACAAATTGATCTTTTCTTGTTCTGTTAACGTCGGAGACTCTCCTGTTGTACCAGATACCACTAAGCCATCTGTTCCATTAGCGATTAAATAATTAATTAGATTTTTTGTAGCTTGAAAATCAATTTCACCATGTTCATCAAAAGGAGTCACCATAGCAGTTAAAATTTGTCCGAAATTCATTGTTTCTCCACATCCTATAATTTATTTTAAAAAAATAGAGGGAGAAGGGCGGTTAGTGAATGAACGCAAAAAAGCAACAACGAGGGCTCGTTGTTGCAGTAGAAATAATAAATTATTTCTTTGCATAAGATAGCCCTCCATATAGTTTCCTATATGACAATTCTGTGTTTATTCAACAACAGAACCAGCTTCAAGAAAATGAGATTCTCTCCACTTCGGCAAATTCCCCTTTTCACAATTGTCATAGGATCTCATTATCCTCCGATTGTGTACTGATGGTCTTTGCGCCTCTATCCTTACTTCAAAAATCTTGAAATAAGTGAATTTCTAATTACTAAAACTTTACCTGTATTCCAATGCAATTGCAAGAGAAAGATGCCGGATTCTAAAATAATTCTGAATTTAATGAGGACTCACCACTGTCATATCTCAGATACAGCATGTGACACCAGTTAGTTAGTTCACTATTATTGCATAATAATGGAGTGAGGGTCAGTCGAAGTAGTGAATGTCAGAAATTGCGGATAACGCGAATAGCGAGGGAGCTAGTAAAGCAACGGATGCACTATATTACTGGAGAAACATCATTTTATATGTTGATTCTTTTTTAACACATAAGTTCTTGCTATGTATTTTTGTTAACAAAGGTCTTGGTTGTATCATGCAGATATGAATCCAATTTCGAAAGTTGTGGAATGAAGATAGCTTTAATTGGAAAATGAACTTCAACTTCATTCAGCTAGTTATATTGGTTCATCAAATTTCAAAAACGAAACTTTTTATCTGTGAGGTTCGTATAATGATCGATAGTAAATTAATGAGGGAGGGTCTACAAATGTCGTTTTTCAATAAAGTACTCGGAAGTTTTGGTATAGGTGGAGCCAAAGTAGATACGAAGCTGGAAAGGTCGGAGTATACTGCTGGTGAAAATATGAATGGTCAAGTTGAAGTATACGGGGGTAAAGTGGATCAGCAAGTTGACTCGATTTATTTAACTGTGTATACGACCTACATTCGTGAGTCAGACGATAAAAAATATACAGATGTCGCTTCATTGATAAGACATAAGATCAATGAGCCATTTACAATTGGAGCTGGCGAAACGAAATCGATCCCATTTTCTATGGTGCTACCAGTTGAAACTCCTATAACTTTCGGAAATACAAGGGTGTGGGTTGGTACGGGATTGGATATAAAAAATGCAGTGGACGCGGAGGATAAGGACTACATAGATGTCCGTCCGACTAAAATTGCAGCTCGCATCTTAGGAGAAATGGAACAACTAGGATTTAAGTTGAGAAAAGCAGAGTGTGAGCAGGCATCTAGAAAAATGCGCAGTCGACACCCGTTTGTTCAGGAGTTTGAGTTTATTCCAACAAGTGGTGTTTTCCGAGGACGTTTAGATGAATTGGACGTAGTGTTCCTTTCGCAATCAGAACAGTCTGCAGACCTACTGTTGGAAGTAGACCGAAAAGCAAGAGGATTTGGAGGGTTTCTAGCAGAGGCGCTTGAAATGGATGAAAGCCAAATCAGACTATCCGTTACAACACAAGATTTGCCGAATCTAGCTGAGAAGTTAAAACAAGTTATTTCTAATTATATTTAAGTGAAAAAAGCTCCTGGTTCTAATGCGATTTTGAATTGTTATAGAACTAGGAGCCTTCCATTCTTCTATATGATACATATTAAGTGTGTGGCTTGGTTAGAGCATAACAATTGCAACTCGAAAAAAGGTGCACAAAAAGTGCGGGGAAGCGTTAAAATTGCGTTTGAGGGCAAGACTCTACAGTAACGGATAATTGTGAAATGTGGACGGGTTTGGGGTTTGATGTAGGGAACTTATTTACAGTTGCTGAAACTCTTTTATGTTTCTTTTTGAAGGACCGTTCGGTTAAATATGCTATAATGAAGACACTTCATAATCGGAATAAGGTGGTTTAATGAATTATATTGGACATGTTCCAGATGATGTTTCTCTTCTTGCAGCATTGGACAGTATCGGAGAAAATATTATTATTGCGGACAAAAACTATAACATATCTTGGATGAACTCCAGTGCCACTAAACTATTGACTGATGTAGCTCCGTTATTTGGCTTTTCAGATATAAAAGAGATAATTGGGATTAATATGGACAGGTTCCATAGGGTCCCTCAACACCAACAAAACATAATGGGGAAACTCACAAAAAACCATCGAGCTCGTATTAATATTCTCGACCGTTTGATTACAGATATTGTGATTACAGCCATCAAGAATAATTCTGATGAAACTATGGGCTATGTTGTGATGCTCATGGATGTCACAACTAAATCTGAAGAAGAAACACGCAAAGATACACTCATAAACTCATTATCTGTTCCTATCTTAAATATCTGGAAAAAAACAATCGCGGTACCTCTAATCGGTGAATTTGATACAGACAGAGCCAATAGATTAATTACAGCTGTTGTTGCTGAGTGTGCATTACACCAAATCGAATTTGCCTTAATTGATTTAAGTGGAATTTCAAACTATGACAGTGTAGTTGGCCAATACATTCAGAATTTAAATGATACATTGAAAATTATCGGTACTGAATGTATCATCGTAGGGATCAGTCCCAAATTAGCAATGACAATGGTGTCACTTGAGCTGAGCATTCCTACTTTTAGCAGTGCATACGCAGGGCTTCATTATATTATAAATAATCAAAAATAAACAAAGCCGCTAATACGTCTCGGTTTTTTTATCTTTAAAGAGGGCTAAGGGCTAGTTCCTTAACCCTTCTTTTTTATCATCTTTACCCTAAAAGGTTCATAAATGTCGCAACTAAGCAGTGAACTATTCAAATGGACAAATTAAAAGCCACAACACAATGGTAATTTAGGTGAATGCATGGCTTGATTAGAATTGTAGCTAATTAGTAAACCTGTTTTACACTGTCCATATGAGTTTGTTAAATTTAAAGTCGCAAATAATGGTAACGAAACAGAGGTAAGTTAATAAAGAAGTAATGATTTCATTAAAAAATAAGGGTTTGAAATAAATGCATAAAGATGAGGGTAGTTATGAAAGTTGAAATTGACAATAAAATTATAGAATTTAATATTCAGTATGGAAATGGGAAGAAGCTATCCATTCATATAGATTCGTTTGGTTTCATAACTGTTAAAGCTCCCAAA
Source organism: Sporosarcina sp. ANT_H38 (assembly GCF_008369195.1). Taxonomy (GTDB): domain Bacteria; phylum Bacillota; class Bacilli; order Bacillales_A; family Planococcaceae; genus Sporosarcina. The sequence goes on from NZ_VOBC01000005.1 coordinate 44,907, forward strand.
GACACAAGCAAAGAAACTATTGTCAGTGCCATAGAGAGTAAAGCGACAAGGATACTAGAGAAAATCCATGAAATTGAACTAGCTCGAGAAACCTCTAAGGCAAGAGAGTATCACGCAGAAGGGAAGTTCTTGTACCTAGGGAAAGAGTGCTTTCTTCATGAATTAATAAATAGTAGTGAGTTAAATGAAGAAGTACTTAAAAGAAAACTTAAAAAGTTCTATATGACTAGCTGTAAGACAATTATAGGAGAACGGATAAAAATTTATCAAAAACAACTGAAAGTAAAGCCTAAAATCATTGAAATAGTAGAGTCTAAAGCCAAGTGGGGTAGTTGTAGTTCAGATAAAAAGCTAACTTTTAATTATCGTCTAGCTATGGCTCCGATTGAAGTCATCGATTATGTGATAATCCATGAACTTTGTCATTTACTTCACATGAATCATGATCGATCATTTTGGAGGCGTGTTGGCAGTATTATGCCGGATTATAAAGAGAAGGAAGAGTATTTAGCAAGGCATGGACATTCAATGTCACTTTAAAAAACAGTTGCATTTTGAGGGAAATGTAACTGTTTTTTTGTGTGCGCGAAAATTTATGCTCTCTTGCTTGTTGAAAAAGATTTAGTGGTTCTCCGAATCAGGGATAGAACTTCAATGAGTTAGTTCAACTAGATGAGCAGCAATGTACAGTATGAAAACATATCCGAATAATGACAGGTAGTGTTAGTAGAGTAATAAAATTTTGGTGCCTGCGCATGATTGTTAAAACTTTCATGGATGCACTTCGCGTAGGTATCCTATTTTTTTTAGCTTTTTTCATTAAAATGAAACTGAAAATTTTAACATTAAGATAGACTGTTGCGCTGAACTATATATCATTGTAATATGCAATAATACGAAAGATTAGATTGGAATTTTTGATTAATGTTCGTGTTTAAAACGAGGAGGAATAGTAATTCATGAAAAAAATAGCGAAATCTAAGATATTTGGTGTACTACTATTTAGCGCATTATTTATCGTCGGATGTTCAACTGCAGAGAAAAAACCGAGGGAATCTCGAAATAGACAAAAGAATACAGACCAGCCAATTGCCATTCAAGGTGCAATGGACGTTGAAGTTGCCGCTCTTCTAGATGAAATGAAGGACTACAAAGTAGAGAAACATGGCAACTACACATTTTATGTCGGGAAAATTGGCGATATCCCCGTAGTTGTTTCAAAAACTGAAATCGGAATGGTTCACGCTGCCGCATCTACTACTTTACTTATCGAAAAATATCACCCAAAAACAATTATTAACCAAGGAACTGCTGGGGGGCATGATCCTCATCTCCATGTGTTTGATACCGTTATAGGCACAGAAGTTATAAATATTGGGAATTTGCGAACAGAGTATTTGGGAGAGGATCAAGGGATGAAACCAGATACGTGGATTTTTATGCCAACCAGAATGATGGAAAATGGGGAAGAGAAACAGTACGAGTCATTTCAAAGTGATCCTGAGCTTGTAAAAATAGCTTTAAGTGTAGCTGATAAATATAAATATGGAAAAGTGGTTGAAGGAAAAGTCGGCAGTGCAGACTTTTGGAACAGAGAAATTGATAGAATTCACTGGTTCCACGAAAAGGCTGGAACTAGTGTAGAAGAGATGGAAGCTGCCTCTGTAGCTCAGGTGGCAAAAGGTTATAATATCCCATATCTAGCTGTTAGAACCGTTTCAAACTCCGAAGTTTCAGGAGATAATATAGAGGATTTAGAAACAGCAGGACAATATGGTGCAGAATTCGCCGTTGAAATTGTGAAAGCAATAGGGTAATAAAAAACAACCATGATAACTTTAGCTTTCATGAATGTTATTCACGCTGTCTACAATACACACGTGGAGTGTGTGGTGTAGCTAAAATATGAAGGGTAAGAATAAGTCCTATCTCCTTTTTATCCTATTCGTTAGTGAAAAGATGATTTAGCTTGGATTTATACTTTCATGACCTTAAAATTATTTCACGGACACTGCAATATAGAGAAAAAATCGCCCATAATTGAATTTATGGGCGATTTTTTTGGTTCCATTATAATAATAGTTTGTAAATTTTTCTTGGGCGACCTGTCGCACGTGGACTTTCTTCTGCTACAACAAGAGCTAGCCCGTTAACCTCTAACTCATTCAATATACGTCGAGCACTACGCGGTGTTATTTGCATATATTGTGCAAGTTCGCTGGCACTTATTTCTTCTTTTAAACGCTTTTTTATAATCGATTTCAATTTATGAAGCGTTGCTACGCTGAGGGATGTCTTTTCTCTAATTGATTGAATTTCGTCTGATATATAGGAATACGTAAGTTGTTCTTCCTTACCGAGTGGTCCTGTAATGGTTTTATCATCAAAGCAAACTGCCCAGGATCCTTTTCCCCACTCTCTGCTTTGTAATAATGCGTTCCACGCATTGATTTCAGCTTCGTGTGCTGAATGACCAATTCCTATTCCGCAAGTCTTCGCTTCTTCCTTCAATCCTTTAAATGAATCAATCTGTGCTATACGTGTGAAGTTATGGGTAACATCTTGTAAAAATCCTCTTGTTGAAAATATTACATAGCGGCCTGGACCAATTGTAAGAATGGATCCGTGAACTTTTTTAGTATATGTACGTAATTTTTTTGTGAATTCAAGTTCAATTTCATGAAGCTTATCAGTTGTAAATGCTGTATTTGACAGGCCTGTAAAAGCCGCATCATATTCAATAATTTGTACAGCAATCTGTGCCTTTTTAAATTGAAGCATTTCATACATTCTCCGAATTTCATGTACGACAGAATCCACAGAATTCGAAGTCGGGAATAGTCGATAGGCAGATATGCCAAGTTGTTGTAGTTGTTCTTGGATTGGATGACCTGTAATTGCTGCTTTCGTAAAGCCTCTTTTGTAGCAACGATAATGAAAGTCAATTAACTGCTGTAATTCTATAGTTTCTGATTCGACATATTGTATTGATTCGTTAATGCCAGTTTCGTGTAGCACTTGTTTAAGTTCAACATGAGAGATTGCGTCATAGCTTATTTCATTCACTTTCACCTGATGTTGATGTGAAAGTTGCAGGAGTAAGCTGTATATAGCAGAGCCATGGAATGGGATGTGGAAAATTGGTTCACATATTTTACCCCATTTTTGAACAATTTCATATGTAATTGGACCAGTACAAAGCCACATTGTTATATCAGACTTACTTGGTAAAACATGTTTATTTAAGTCTTCCTCTGTTAAGCACTCTATTGGAATGCAGGTTATATCATTGTATTTCTTCAAATATTTTTGAACTACTTCAATTGAATCACTTGGACCAAGTAAACCCAGTATTATACTCAAATGACGCTCGCTCCTTCCCTAAAATAGTATAACAGAAATTGGGTATTAGAATCCCGCTGAAAAAACTCTTTACAGAATATTATGTCATGCATTAATATTATGAAGTAGTTATGGTTGAGTCCTAAATTAGACCTAAAGTTAAATTAAAGAAGGGGATATTTTTTATTGGGTGCGTGAATTTTCTTTAGAGATGAATTATGGGGGATAACAATGGAGAAATTACAAATGAGCAATGGAAAACGGCATTTCATCTTTTCATTACTATTTTTAGGATGGATTGTTGATTCTTTGACGTTATTTGGTATGAATATTGCAATCATACCAATTAGTGAGGAATTGCACTTAACCAAAACACAGAGTGGTATGGTGATTAGTAGCTTTTGGTTAAGTAGTGCGTGCATGACCCTTCTTGCAGGGTGGTTTTCAGATAAGTTTGGTTCGAGAAAAGTTATCGTAATTGCATTATTCATTATATCCCTATTTTCATTGTTGACAGGTATGGTTGGATCATTTGTTTCGATTTTAGCTGTGCGATTTATTCTTGGATTAGGTGATGGGGGCTTGCCTACAGGCAGTGGTGTAGCTATTACAGAAATTTATAAAAAAGGAGTTCGTGCTAGAGCGAAGTCAATTCTACTTGCTGCTCAGTTATTAGGTGGAGTCCTCGCTTTATACGTTACTGCTGTAATTGCCGATACTTGGGGCTGGCGCGTTATGTTTTATATTATTGGTGGTTTTGGTCTAGTTGTGACTCTATTACTAAGTATTTATTACCATCCACCAAAAGTGGCAAAAACGACACGAGATGGTCGCAATATTATGAGGACATCTATGAAAGACTTATATAAAAATAAAATGCTATGGGTTGTTGTCATCATGTATTTTGGTTCTAGTATTGCACAATGGGGCTTTTCTTCATGGATGCCATCTTACTTAGAGAGTTCACGTAGTTTGAATTTGAAGGAAGTAGGTTCTATTGCAATGATTCCACAAGCATTTGGATTAGCGTCTGCTATTTTAACGGGCTATTTAATTGATAAATGGCTAGTAGGAAAAGAGAAGTTTCTCATCTTGTTTGGTACAATTATTGCGAGTATTTGCTTGTTATTAATGTATAATGCACCTTCAATTGAAATGGTTATTGTTTATCAAAGTATTTTCTCTATAGGATCAGCATTGTTAAGTATGACTATTTTAACTATACCGTTAAAATATGTTTCGGAAAATATTGTCGGTACTTTTATGGGGACAATGTATTTTGTTGGTGGGTTAGCAGGATTTGTTGCCCCAATAGCAATGGGTGCCTTGATTGATATGTTTGGAGGATCGTTTTACGCTGCGTTCATCTTCCTAGCTGTGGCATTAATCATAACGAGTATTTGTTCCTTATTGTTTAAAGTTCCGAAAGATAATGATGGTGTTTTTGAAAGCGCTTCATCTGAAGTTGTTTAAGTCATATTCATTTCGAATCATTTTATAGCTATATGGTAAATTACTTTACAAATCTTATAAGAGGTGAAGGATATGGATTTTCGTCAACGATTATCAGAAATAATAGAAGAAAAGCGTCAAAAGCTTATTCAAGTAAGTGATGAAATTTGGAGTTATGCAGAAGTTGGTTTTCAAGAGGACAAATCTGCCCAATTGTTATGTGAAACATTAGAAGAAGAAGGATTTTCTGTTGAGAAAGGCGTGGGAAATATTAAAACTGCTTTCATTGGAAGTTATGGAAGTGGAAAACCCATTATAGCGTTTTTAGGGGAGTTTGACGCACTTTCAGGATTAAGTCAGTCAGGTGGCGAAACACAACATAATCCTGTGGAAAAGAACGGAAATGGACATGGCTGTGGACATAATTTACTCGGAACGGGCTCTCTTGCTGCTGCTTTGGCACTTCGTTATTACATGGAAGAAAATAATATCGAAGGAACGGTTCGTTATTATGGTTGCCCCGGTGAAGAAATTGGCGGCGGTAAGACTTTCATGGTTAGAGAGGGATTGTTTGATGACGTAGATGTGGCATTAACATGGCATCCTGGAACAAGGAATAGTGTAACCTCCATGTCTACACTTGCATGTTACGAAGTGTACTTTAAATTCAAAGGAAAAAGCGCTCACGCATCGGCAAGCCCACATTTGGGAAGAAGTGCACTTGATGCAGTTGAACTCATGAACGTTGGAGTGAACTATTTACGTGAACATATCATTCCAGAAGCAAGAGTGCACTATGCGGTGACGAATTCAGGCGGCATTTCGCCAAATGTTGTTCAAGCCGAAGCGGAAGTATTGTATTTTGTAAGAGCACCTCGTGTATCTCAAACAGAAGAAGTGTATCAACGTATCTGTGACATTGCTAGAGGTGCAGCATTAATGACAGGAACTGAAGTGGAAATTGACTTTGGATCAGCTCTTTCTGATGTAATACCAAATATAACGTTAGAGAGAATGATGCATGATAACTTCATTGCATTAGGTGTACCGCAACATAACGACGATGAATTACAATTTGCAGAAAAAATTCGTAAAACACTTTCGGAAGCGGATAAAAACTTTGAAGTGAAAACGAATAAAGATTTAGAGGGTAAAGCTCTATCAGACCTTATTGATCCGTTTATTCCCGCAAGTGGTATCATGCCAGGTTCAACAGACGTTGGAGATGTAAGTTGGGTAGTGCCAACAGCACAGTGTATGACTGCATGTGAATCACTTGGAACGGCTTTGCATACTTGGCAGGTTGTTGCGACTGGAACAACCTCTATTGCACATAAAGGGATGTTGCATGCTGGTAAAGTGATGGCAGCTACGGCAATGGAAGTACTTAATAGGCCAGATATTATTGAAAAAGCAAAAGCAGAGCTAGTTGAACGTCGTAACGGTGAACAGTATGTATCTCCGCTACCAAAAGAAATGAAGGAATATACAGTTCGTATTTATTAAAACATGGCTTGATTTTCCTGAAAGGCTTAAGGTACTGGGTTAAAAACAATCTCGAATTGTTTTTTTACCCAGTACCTTTTTTGTCATCGATTATTCGTCACATAAAAAATCTCATTAAATTTTGCTTAATCTTTAAGGGTAGATGTTGAAAATTATTATTTGTGGATATCTCAGTTGATTTATCAGGCGAAAATGTCAGGCGTCAAATCGGATTTTAATCATTTTTGGTGTCTGGCATGTTTTTTGTTTGTGAAGAAAAAGATATTTTCTTTCTAGAAAGTGTCTTTTAGTTTTGTATTGAGGAATTGATTTTTAATGTAGCTGATTCTTGCATGGGTTTTAATAATATTATTTACTACAGAATTTATAAGGTGTGGAACCCCTTAATTAATAAGGGTTGCATACGTTTTTTTTTAGTAATCAGTCTTTATGGACCTTAAAATAAATATTTTTTTAATTATTTTTATATAAAGGTAAATTATTACTAATGGACGTTTTGTGACGTGATTCCTCACTTTTCAATGAAGTTTTTGTGAACTGCGTATCAGACAATTGTTTTTAGTATTTTATTATAATAAGATGTATCCTGTGTTGTGTTAGCTAGTAATTAATTAACTGTACATTATTCTACTAAAGCTTATAGAACAAAAGAAAGGGGTACTTCCATGAAAATGAAATGGACTTTTTTAACTTTGGTTATCAGTATTCTCGCAGTGTTAGCCGGCTGTGAACCAGTAATGGTTATGGATCCTAAAGGACCTCAAGCTGAATCGATTACCGATGTCATTTGGATATCAATTGCGACAATGGCGTTAGTTGTGATTGTGGTTTTCGGCATGTTGGCATTCATAGTGATAAAATATCGTGCTTCGAAACAAAGCGCAGACTATGAACCCCCCCATATCGAAGGTAATTGGTTAGTTGAAGTAATTATTGTAGGGATTCCGGTTCTAATTATTATTTTCCTTTCAATTATCTCTGTCAAATCGACTTATGAAGTTGAGGCGACGCCGAAAGGGTATGAAGATCAAAAACCGTTGATTGTTTATGCATCTTCCTCTGACTGGAAATGGCATTTTAGTTATCCGGAAGAAAATATCGAAACGGTTAACTATTTGTATATCCCAACAGATCGGGCGTTGGAATTTAGACTTTACTCATACGGACCTATTACGAGTTTCTGGATTCCGCAACTGGGCGGACAAAAATATGCCATGTCGGACATGGTGAACACGCTACATTTGGCGGCCAGCGAACCAGGGGAATACATGGGTAGAAATGCAAACTTCAGCGGTAAAGGATTCGCTGAAAATATATTCGAAGTAGAAGCGATGCCTTCATCAGAGTTTGATGAATGGGTAGAAGAAGTGCAAACGACTGCTGATCTTCTTACTGAAGAAAAATTTGACGAGTTATTAAAACCAGGTCACCTAGGTCGTTTGACATTTAAAGGAACTCATTTGGAGTTTTCACCGGCACCTGAAGGAGAAAATGGCGGACATCAACATGGATCAAGTTCTTCCGAAGATAAAATAGAAAGCAATGATTCTGATGAAGCTAATGAAGAATCAGAATCAGAATCAGAACACCAACATTAAAGTTACCAAAAATCATAACTACTAACTTTAGATATCGAGTATTATTATTTCGAAAGGAGTCAAAAATATATGGAATATTTTGATAGATTCGCCGTTCCACATCCAAGTCCTGCGATTTATGCATCAATGGTGGCCATTGGCCTTACCGTGATTGCGATTCTCATTGGATTAACATATTTCAAAAAATGGGGTTATTTATGGCGTGAATGGTTAACAACCGTAGACCATAAAAAAATCGGTATTATGTACCTCGTTGCAGCTTTACTTATGCTATTCCGCGGTGGGGTAGACGCACTTATGATGCGGGCGCAAACGGCTGTACCTGATAACGTGCTGCTAGATGGTCAGCATTATAATGAGGTTTTCACCACCCACGGGGTTGTTATGATCATCTTTATGGCGATGCCATTTATTTATGCTTTTATGAACTTCATTGTTCCTCTACAAATTGGAGCGCGCGATGTAGCATTCCCTCGTTTGAATGCTCTTAGTTTCTGGTTATTCTTTATGGGGGCTATGTTATTCAACATTTCATTCGTAGTTGGCGGCTCTCCTGATGCAGGCTGGACTTCTTATTTCCCGCTTGCTGGAAACGACTTCAGTCAATCTGTAGGGACTAATTATTATTTGATCGCTATTCAGATTGCCGGTATTGGTACATTAATATCGGGCATTAACTTCACGACTACGATCATGAGAATGAGATCAAAGGGAATGTCGTTGATGAAAATGCCAATGTTTACGTGGACTGCTTTAATCACGAATGTGATTGTCGTCTTCGCATTCCCTGTATTAACAGTTACACTTCTGTTGGGAACAATGGATCGACTATTCGGCGCAAACTTCTTTACGATGACGAATGGCGGAATGGATATGCTCTGGGCGAACCTGTTCTGGGTTTGGGGACATCCGGAAGTTTATATCTTGGTTTTACCGGCATTCGGTATCTATAGTGAGATTATTGCTACATTCTCTCGTCGAAACCTTTATGGGTATAAATCAATGGTCGGTTCTATCGTGATCATATCGTTTCTCTCATTCTTGGTTTGGACACACCATTTCTTTACGATGGGACAAGGAGCACTAACTAATAGTATTTTCTCGGTTACGACAATGGCGATTGCTGTTCCAACCGGGATTAAGATATTCAACTGGCTGCTGACGATGCGGAAAGGGAAAATTGTATTTACTGTACCTATGCTATATACAATAGGTTTCATTCCGATTTTCACAATCGGCGGGGTGACCGGGGTTATGCTTGGTATGGCTAGTGCCGACTATCAATACCATAATACGATGTTCTTGGTCGCGCATTTCCACTACACAATTATTCCTGGAGTTGTCTTTGCGATGATAGCCGGTCTCACGTACTGGTGGCCTAAAATGTTCGGCTTCATGCTAAGTGAAAAAATCGGGAAATGGTCATTCTGGCTTATCGCTATAGGCTTTAATGCAACGTTCTTCCCGATGTTCTTTACTGGTTTAGATGGACAAGCACGCCGGATGTACACGTACTCTGAATCGACTGGTTATGGACCGCTTAATCTGCTGTCCTTTGCTGGAGCACTTGTACTCGCTATCGGCTTTGCTTTAATTATCTATAACGTCTACCACAGCATTCGTTATGCATCAAGAGATATCAGTTCAGATCCATGGGATGCACGTACGCTTGAATGGGCTACACACACACCGGTGCCATCGTATAACTTTGCGAAGACACCACAAGTTAATTCAATTGAAGCGTTCTGGGATCATAAGAAAACAGGGCAACCAATGTTCAAAGATAAAATTGAGAAGATTCATATGCCGAATAACAGCGGCATGCCGTTTATCATGAGTAGTATTTTCTTCGTATGGGGCTTCTCGCTAATATTTAGCATGTGGCTTCCTGCAATTCTTACGACAATTGCAATCCTTGCGTGTTTGGCTCACCGTTCATTCGAGAAAGACCACGGGTATTACATTTCAGTTGAAGAAGTAGAAGAAACAGAAAAAGAATGCGAGGTGAGAACTGATGAAAATAGATAACTCGCTTCCACTTGAATATAGTACAGAACAGAATAAATTGAATATTTTAGGTTTCTGGATTTTCATTGGAGCCGAAGTAATGCTGTTTGCAACTCTTTTTGCAACCTATTTCATTCTAGAAAATCGAACGGGTAACGGACCTTCAGGGGCAGAGATTTTTGAAATCACTCCAGTGCTCATTGAAACGATTTTACTGTTAACAAGTAGTTTTATGATCGGTCTTGGCGTTCATGCAATGCGTCTCGGTAGAAAAACTGCCATGATGAGATTCTTTGCGATTACATTACTTCTAGGTCTGGCATTTGTAGGTGTGGAAATTTATGAGTTTATGCATTACGTCCATGTCGGAGCAGGCCTTCAAACAAGTGCATTCACAGCGGCCCTATTAACAACATTAGGGACGCATGGGGCTCACGTTACAATCGGTTTATTCTGGGGATTGATCATCATCCTACAAGTGAAAAAGCGTGGTTTGACGCCTGAGACAGCCAATAAGTCATTTATCTTTTCTCTGTATTGGCATTTCTTAGATGTAGTCTGGATCTTTATCTTCAGCTTCATCTACTTGAAAGGATTGATGTAAACATGAGCGAATTATTCCCGCGCAAACAAGTAATGGGCTTTGTCTTTTCGTTGGTTCTTACTGCAGCAGCATTGACTGTTTATTTCTTAGACCTGTCATTTGCAGTGGGGATGACAATTCTATTAGTCACAGCGTTCGTACAAGCAGCAGTTCAACTCGTTGTCTTTATGCATGCTGGTGAAACTGAGGATAAAAAGTCAATTTACGTAAACATCTATTTTGCAGTTGCATTAGCTCTAATCACTATTTTTGGTTCATTATTAATATTGGTTTGGGATATGTAACAGAACGAATACAAAGGAGCGCCTATAATGGCGCTCCTTTATTTATTTTACTGAACGATTCGTATACCTTTATCGGTTTTTTCCTGCATTTCTTCTGTCGCTACAAAGAAAACACCCATTAGGAATATAAAAACAGCGCTCATAATTGTACCAATGCCGATACCTGTTATTGCACTGTAATCGCTTACAAAAAAGCCATACAAGAAAATAGAGATTCCGATTGTAAGTACTGTGAGCCCAACATACTTAACGGTGTTCAATATTTTGGATTTAGCTTCCATCTCCTAAAAACTCCTTTTTATTTTATTATTTACTATGTTCACAAAATTGTCAAATTTATTTTTGGTTTTCCCTTTGTTAACCACTCTTTGGGAGATTCTAAAAAAGGTTAGGATTCCATTACCTATCAACTTCATCATAAGACTTCCTACAGTCTACTATCTATAAAAGTTGCAGGTGAAGAATGACTGTAACTTCATATAGTTATAAAGAAGACGGGCATGCCTTCCTTTTCGTGTATTTTGATTTATTATAGGATGTAGACGATGAAGAAAATCTAGGTCACATTCACATGGATTTTCACCCTTACGATAACAATCATCATGTGCTTTACAAGCAGCATCTACATCATTTATAGGAGCACCTGGTCCGCACCAATTATAGCCTGGCAAAATACAAAAACGGAAATTTGAATTTCTTCCCCGTGGCAATATAAAAACCTCCCTTTGATGCCTTAACTATTACTTCATCTAGCTTATTCAGGGGTGCAAAATATTGTATAAGCTGTTACCTATCAGTTTCATAATTAATTTATCTAAGTCGAAGTATTGAATACGGTGTACAAATTGAGTGTAGGCATCCCCTAGAGCCGGAGCGTATTCGTAGGGAACCTTTACTTTAACTCTCTCTATAAATACATAAATCAGAACCTACATATTTAAATAATTGAAAGGATGATTTTTTGTGATAACAGTAATACTGCTATTTTTATTTGCCGGCCTGGCTGAAATTGGGGGAGGATATCTCATTTGGCAGTGGTTAAGGGAAGGAAAGTCAGCATATTTGGGTCTTATCGGAGGACTTGTCTTAGCTTTGTACGGTGTGATTGCTACTTTCCAACACTTCCCGACCTTTGGCAGGGTGTATGCTGCTTATGGAGGGGTATTCATTGTACTATCTGTTCTTTGGGGATGGGGAGTCGATAAAAAGATGCCTGATACATACGATTGGATTGGTGCTTTAATTTGTATAATTGGTGTGTCTGTTATGTTATGGGCACCGAGAAGTTGATGTATAGTGAAAAAGCGCCTGGCATCCAAACGATTCTAAAAACGTTAGGATGCCAGGCGCTTTTTGTTCGTTTGTATCTATTTTTCAGGAGGAACTGCTTATAAATCTAAGTGGGTTCAATATTAGGTTGCACCCATAGCTTAGAAAAATCAACATAACCAAAATGCTTAATATTGATATTCATCAGATCTGCTGAGAATGGGATTTGACGTTTAGCGTAATACAACGGGATCATTATGGAGTTTTCAAGTAGTGCTTTTTCCACCTTCAAATTTAATGATGACCAATCATCAAAGGGGGTAAGTGCATAGTCAGTTAGATAACGACTTAATGTTTTATCAATTTTCATGATAGTAGCTAAGGGCGAGTATCCATTTTTAAGGAAATGAAAAAATGAAAAGTTTTGATTCAAATCAAATATTTCTCCGTGAATAAAAAGGTCGACATGCAGGTTATCTGTGTCATCGTAAATAGTATCCATAAAAGAAACCCATTTTACTTCGATAGGTATACCCTCTTTTTCTAATACATCTTTTATCCACATGGTTGTTTTCTCAGTGTAATTAACTATTTTTAAAATAAGTGGAACTGAAAAATCTGGACGTTTCACTTCCTGTGTAACATAAGTTTGACTTTGTCCGATCAGGCAACCTTGATGATTTGGCAAAATGCGGGCATCACTTTTACTAATTTCATGACGATGTTTTGCGATTACATAATGTACATAATCGCGAATTTCCTTTCGCCGAATCGGCGTATTTCGAAACGAATTCATAATGACGACGCCAAAGCCAGAATCACTTTCTACCTGAAATGTGGGCCGATCTTTTGTCTGTGTTGATGAACTATAAACTACTTCGAAATTATGTGGTACTTGCACAAATTCTACTAAATCTAATAGAGGTCTTTCACCAAAGTAGTCCTTAAAAGCGACTAAAGTTGTTTTCAAATCATTGTTATCTTGGACATAAAAACAGCCTGTACCAAATATATCACCATTATTTTCTTTATAAATACTAGCATTCATCGTTCCGAGCATGTGTAAACAATAGCTACATCTACTTGGAAAACAAATGTCAATCACTAACGGAGCTGGCACACTAATGCTTTTTACAGGCGCCCACAAATCTTGAAATTGCGGGTAACTACGTAGCTTGTTTAAGCAAATGACCACATCTTCTGCAGTTAATATAGAGCCATCATGGAACCTAATATCTTTTTTTAGATAGAACCTAATTTTAGTTGGAGTTATATCCCAACTATGTGCAAGTTCGGGTAAGACAATGCCTTTTTCATCAACTGCAACCAGTCGATTGAAGATATTCGCAACCAAGTTTGCACTATTTACATCGGCAGCTTTTAAAGGATGTATCGTCAAAAATGGGTATTTTCTTCGAACAACAAGCTTGTCATTTGTGGTTTGTAGGTACCCAAACTTTGAATGAAACGTATTCATTAATCGCTGTTTACAATCCGTTGACCAGTCTAATAATAAATACTTACTACTCAGTTCAACAGGCTCCTCATCAATCAACTTCGTGACATGCTCTTCAAAAACAGCCTCTACATTTTTTAACCACAGAAGCGTTGATACGTTGCCCCTGCCAAGTCCAGAATTAAATGTCAGCCATCCTTCAGTTGACCATTTTTGGATGTATCGCGCAGTCTGCTTAGTACTTAAACTAAGTACATCTGCTAGCTTTTTTTGTTTGATATTTCCTGATGGAACTGAGCTCCATAATGTTAATAAGTGTTTATCCACCATGTTCTCCTTTTGAAAAGTGGACATATATTTCAAATTTGTCCATTTTTACTTATTATTGTCTAGTTTAATATATAAAAGACAGAGGAGGTTTACAACATGATTTGGAAATACTATCCACGTAATATTAAAGTTCGTTTACTGACATCTTTTTTTAATCGTGCTGTATCATCAGCGATCATGCCATTTATGGCCTTATTTTTCGCACAGGAAATAAATAAAGTATGGGCGGGTATATTTTTATTATTTACTGTTGTCGTCAGTTTTTTTGTGAATTTAATCGGTGGTTATATTTCAGATCGATTTCCACGTAAAAGAGTATTAGTACTAACTTCATTTGCAAGTGCATGTATGTTTTTGATTATGACAGTCAGCTTATACCCTAAAGAGAATGTGATTTGGCTATTTGCAATTGCTTACATTGCTTACATAGTTACAAGCAGTCTTGGACGACCTGCAATGCATGCGATTATTATGGATTCGACCACACCGGATAATCGAAAAGCCGTTTATGCACTCGATTATTGGCTTGTGAATTTGTCTATGGCAATTGGCGCTGCCCTTGGTGGCTTGTTATATTTGAATCACCAAATCGAGCTATTCGCATTACTTACAATTACTTCGATAATCTTACCGATTGCTTATAAAATTTGGCTCATTGATGAGCAGACTAGTCAATTTAGAAAACAACACCATAATGTTTTTTTGGATTTAATTCAAAACTATAAAATCGCTTTCCGGGATATTCCGTTTGTCAAAGTTGTACTTGGCTCGATGTTTATTTTTTCGGCAGAATTTTCTTTAAATAGTTATATTGGTGTTCGTCTAGCGGAAACATTTGAATCCATACATATTGGCGGATTTGAAGTCGCTGGCGTACGTATGTTAAGCATCCTTAATATTGAAAACATGCTACTTGTTGTATGCTTTACGTTTATGATCAATAAGTTCACCGATCGTTTCAGCAAGCAAAAAGTAATACTGATTGGACTTATTATATATGGTATTGGTTATGTCACTGTCATGTCAGCAAACACATGGTATATTTTGATGTTGTTTAATTTGATCGCTACGCTTGGTGAACTAATCTATTCACCTGTTCGTAATGCAGAACAAGCGAATATGATTCCAGTAGACAAACGGGGTTCTTATTCGGCTTTTTCAAACATTTCATTTAGCGGGGCAGATTTAATCGCTCGTTCGACTATTATCATAGGTGCTTATTTAATACCTACAATGATGTCCGTTTATATTGGAATTATTTTGATGATAGGTATCTTCCTCGTGTATACTGGGTTATTTATAAGAAGGCCCGTTAAATAGTGTAGAGTACTAGTGAACTTGCGCAAAAACTATCTAATGACAAGGTGATGATTTCAAAGAAGTATTTGCTGCTAAAGGACAAGGCGTGATTTATGTAGGTTACATGGGTCATGCAAATATCGATACGATTTTGAAAGACGTGGAAGATAAACTAGACTTCATTGAGAATTAAGTGAGAGATATTTTGAATGTAAACCGAAAACCTCTAATAAATATCTTTATCCTCTAGACTCATCGTTGTTTCGGTGGGTTTTTTATTGGAAAAATAAAGGGATTATCGGTATACCTTGGTCATTAATCAGAAGAATAAAAAACTAATTGACAAGGTTAACTGATAACGGTTATCATTATGCTTGTGAGATTGAAAATCATTATCAATTAAACTTGAGAATATTGATGGTGACACTATAAGCATACATATACGGAGGGGTACATTTTGAAGAAATTCCACTTAATTTTACTAACCGCAGCTCTAGCTTTACTAACTGCATGCACGTCCGATTCAAAAGATACTACTAAAAAAGAGGACGTATCGAATTCCGAAAGTAACGCAACGGAGAAGGATGAAAAAGCTGACGACGTTTATAGCTTGGAGAACGACGGTGTAGATGAAAAAGCGTTAACTGAAGCGATTAGTCAATTTCCTACGGAGGTGCCGGAGCGCGTAATAACTACGTCGGTACCATTAACAGAGATGCTACATTTGCTCGGAGTTACTCCAGTTGGTGTACCAACCTCTACAAATCCTATACCAACAGACTTTGAAAAGATTCAGCGAGTAGGCTCACCTATGCAGCCAGATCTTGAAGTCTTAACTGATTTAAAACCAGATTTGATTCTTGGTGCGGAATCACTTCGAAGCACGTTGGATAAGAGTTTAGAAGGCATAGATTTAAAAACAGGTTACTTACCAACAGATTCATTAGATGATCTAAAACTTAGCTTTAAAGCGTTAGGAACTTATTTCAATAAAACGGATGAAATGAACACAGTACTGAGCGGTCTATTGGATAAGGAAAATGAATTGGCAGCACAAGGTAAAGGGAAGGAAATGCCAAGTGTCATGTTGATGATAGGAGCTTCGGATTCGTTCATGGTGATGAGTGAGGGTTCTTATCTAGGAAGTTTAGTGAACAAATTAGGTGCGGATAATATTGCGACTTCCGTACTGAAAGTGACTGATACGTATTCCCCTATTAATATGGAGGACGTCGTGGCAGCAGACCCGGACATCATTCTTGTGTTGGCGTCAGGTGATCATGGTGCATCGGAAGAAATGTTCAAGAAAGAAGTGGAAAGCAATACAACTTGGACCAAACTTTCTGCTTATAAAAACGATAAAATTCAAATTCTAGATTACAATATCTTTGGCGTAACTTCAATCAGTAATGCAGAGCAAGCATTGACGCAAATCGCAACTTATTTTTATGAATAAAAGAGGGGCTAGCTAGTGATGAATAAACCTCGAAGTGGGGCAATTGTACTCTTTACTTTTTCACTAACAATTCTTGCAGCTGTGATTGCCATTGGTTTAGGCAGTGTAACAATCCCGGTTCCAGAAATAATAAAAACGCTATTTAGCGCAACGTCTACAGCGGTTCACGATACCATCATATGGGATATTCGTTTGCCGCGTGTGTTATTGGCGATGATTATTGGTGCGAACATTGCAATTTCGGGTGCGTTATTGCAAGCCGTTATGGGTAACCCACTTGCAGATCCGGGCTTAACGGGTGTGACAAGTGGAGCAGCGTTTTTTGTACTCATAATTATGCTCGCGGCACCAGAGTATACGCAATTCATTCCAATAGCTGCTTTTGTAGGTGGTCTTCTTGCGGCAACCATTGTCTATGCCTTAGCGTGGAGACGCAATGGAATATCACCGATTACTATTATTTTGTCAGGTGTCGCAGTAAATGCGTTGTGTGGCGGTGGAATTGGTTATTTGTCAATCATCTATAGTGATCGACTTCCTTCTGCTGTCCAATGGTTGAACGGCAGTCTGGCTGCTAAAGGCAATAACGCCTTGTTTATGGTATTCCCATATGCAATTGTTGGTTGGATTTTGTCAATCTTCGCAATACGTAAGGCAAACATCATTCGAATGGGTGATCAGGTCGCATCGAATCTTGGTGAGAATGTGAACCGAATTCGAATATTATTGTCCATATTAGCTGTATTTTTAGCGGCTATATCCGTAGCAGCTATAGGAATGATTGGATTTGTTGGTCTAGTAGTACCACATATGGCTCGATTGCTAGTAGGTTCAAATTATAAGTATTTATTGCCAATGAGTATGGCACTTGGAGCGCTTGTATTAATGCTTGCGGATACTGGTGGACGAACATTGTTTTCCCCACTGGAAATACCGGCAGGCATACTGATGGCAGTCATAGGTGGACCTTATTTTCTATATTTGATGAGAAAGGGGAAATTCTAATATGTTTACTGTTGATTCCATTTCAATTCGGTATGAACAGAAGAATGCAATTAGCAACTTTTCTTTCGCTGTCAAACAGGGTGAGGTTATGTCTATCATTGGGCCGAATGGTTCAGGGAAATCGACATTGCTGAAAGCAGTTGCGCGGCACATTCCTTATCACGAAGGTTCGGTGCAATTTGAAGGCATAAATTTGAAGTCAATGAACGCCAAACAAGTAGCACGTAATATGTGCATGCTTAGTCAGAAAAACCAAGCGCCGAGTGATATGACTGTTATTGATCTGGTTTCCTATGGTAGGTATCCCCATAAAAAGTGGTTTGAGAAATTAAATAATGATGACATGGAAATCGTCCATTGGGCGCTTGAGAGAACACATATAACAGCCTATAAGGATCGAACGGTCGCTTCTTTGTCAGGCGGTGAATCTCAGCGTGCATGGATAGCTATGGCACTTGCACAACGTCCTAAAGTATTATTGTTAGATGAACCAACAACTTATTTAGATATCTCACATCAGCATGAGGTACTGGAGCTTGTTCGCGAACTTAATCGTGATATGGGCATGACGGTTGTAATGGTGTTACATGATCTCAATCAAGCTTCTTCTTATAGCGATAACATCGTTGTTGTGAAAGCTGGTGAGAAAGTGATGAGCGGAACACCGAACCAGGTGATGACGCCAGATATGATTCGGCAAGTTTATCGAATGGATTCGGAAATTGATTATCTTTCAACTGAGAAGAAACCGCGCATACATTTGTTAAGTACTGCTAGATAGTAAATTAGTAAATGGAGGAATTAATGTTGAAAAAGCCTGTGGATTTAGAAAAGAACAAGGAAAAGTATTTGCAGTTTGTGGCGAGCCGAAAAAATCTGATTTTGAATTTACTAGATGACAATGGCAAACCATTCAGCAGTTATGCACCTTTCGTTAAGAAAGACGGTAAGTTGTACATATATATTAGCCAAATTGCGGAGCATTATAACTTTATGGAGAAAAGTGAATACGTTGACGCGTTTCTTATTGCAGATGAATCGGCAACGGTTAATAAATTTGCAACGGAACGAGTGCGTTGGAGCTGTATACCGAACAATATTGGCAATGAAGGACATGATGAAATCTTTGAACTATTTAATACCGAACATGGCGCTAAAATGATGGATGTCTTGCGCGGGTTGGATTTCTCACTTTTCGAATTGACTCCTCTTCAGGGACGTTACGTAGTTGGTTTTGGGATGGCATTCGATATAGATATCGATGCGAATGTATTTAATCATGTTGTTGTAGACAAGAAGAAGGACGCTGAAGCGTAAAATTAAAGCGAAGGAGGTATGCTCAAATGACATATTCTACTGTGTTACCAATCTGGAATGCAATTCGGGAACGGTTTCTTAAAACTGCAGAGGCATTGCCGGAACAAGACTTAAGTTTGCAACTAGGGAAATCAACAGTTGCGTCTTTGCTTCATCACACCGCGGAAGTGGAGTTTATGTTCGCTGAATGGTTTTTCGGGAGAAATATGCCAGGGGAGAAAGAGAAGCCTTCATTTACGAATTTAGAGGAGCTTGTCAAGTTGCTACGGGCATCGAATGAGCATCTCATTGAAGCGATGAAAGAACTACCTGAGGAAGATTGGCATAAAAGCATGGAATCACCAATTGGTGCATCTACACCTTTGGAAGCTGTAGGAAGATTGATGTACCATACAGGTATTCATGCGGGACAAATTTCACTCATTCAGAAAAACGGGAAAAATCAATCTGAATAATGAATGTAGCAAAAAAAAGCGAAGATCTCATCTTCGCTTTTTTTGTATTTTCATATCCCAATGAACGTTGTAGATTGGTTTATTCGGATATTTGATATGTAAAAATAAAATCATAGAATCATGCCCCGCCAGCTAAATTATAGAGAAGACGAGCGTGTCTTCCTTTATGTGTATCAATTTACTCTAGGGCGAAGACAACGAAGAATTTCATGGTCACATTCACAACATTATGCTAGCTGTCTTTTGGGGATTTGGAGTCGATATAGTGCAGTTGGTAACATAACATATGATTGGATTGTAGTTTTAATTTGCATAATTGGTGCGTCTATTATGTTATGGTCGCTTCGAAATCGAGGGAGACTAACTAATTACAACCCGTAATCATTCGTTAGTTTTATTGCAATTTTTGGTGTATAGTTAAATAGATTAACGGCTATAGCGTACAGTCAAAAGTTAATCTGAAAAAGTAAACACTGGAGTTCTGGTATAGCTCCAACTATTTTAGAACTGGGCATCCCATAAGGAGAAAATATGGACATTAAAAATAAAACAGTCGTACGTTCGATGGAGATAGTAAACTTATTTATTGACCATACAGAGTTATCATTTCAAGAAATTATTGATTTCTCGGGTATTCCGAAGACTTCCGTTTATCGAATGCTAATGTCTTTAGAAGAAATGGGATTTCTAGAGAAGGGGATTGATTCGAAATACCGGTTAGGGCTCTTATTTCTCAAATTCGGCCATTTGGTTTCTTCAAGGATTGATATACGGCAAATTGCCTACCCTATTATGGAGAACTTACATAATGATGTGAAGGAAGCAATCAATTTAATTATAAAACAAGGTGATGAAGCGATTTATATCGAAAAAATTGATAGAAACCAAAAAGTTCGCTTATATACCGCAATTGGTAGAAGAAGTCCATTATACGCTGGTGCTTGTTCTCGGGTTATTTTATCATATTTACCGGAACCAGAAATTACTACTTATATGGAATCTATCGAATTAAAACCATTTGCGATGGGAACAATCACCGATAAGAAACATCTCAATGACACGATTAGACAGGCTAAAAAGGACGGTTATACGATTAGTAATTCTGAATTAGAGAATCATACCTCAGCCATCGCTGCACCAATCTTCGATTATAAAGGAAACGTAGTTGCCGGACTCAGTATTGCTGGGATTGAAGCGAATTATCAATATGACAACATTCCTATCTTTGCAGCAAAAGTAATAGAAGCAGCTGAAGAAATATCTCAACGGTTAGGCTATGTGAAGAAATGAAAAACATCCTCTACTTACCTGTCAATCAGGCGTAAATAGAGGATGTTTTTGTTTAAGTAAATTTGCTTTACAGTAACTCACGTTTATTAACATATAATCATGTCATCAGATTAGTATATTCTTTTATAGTGAATGGCCATTTTTATTTCATCTATTATTTTTTCTTTCTTTAATAACTCCATAATTGCTTCTTCATGAGTTACTTCCTTGAACTGAATTGTTGAAGTTGGTTGCAACTGGGCTAAACTTGGCAAATCGGCGGAAATAATTTGACCTATTTTTGGATAGCCACCTGTTGTTTGACGGTCTGCCATTAAAATGATTGGCTGTCCATTTGGCGGTACTTGAATAGTTCCGTATGTGACACTTTCGGATAGTAATTCAAATGGCTCAGATAGTGCAAGAGTATTACCTTCCAAACGATACCCCATCCGGTCGGCTTGAGTTGTTATTGTATATGGTTCATTAAAAAGTGTTTGCTGACTTTTACTATCGAATCGATTGAACTCAGTGCCTTTTAGAACGCGAATCGTTTGAGATGATTTTAAATTGATGAGTGCGCTGTAGTTAACTGCCCATGTAAAATGGCCATTCAAGTTTTCTAATTGTTGGACGAGCGAATGATTGAGGTCATTTAATTTTCCACATTCAAATGTATCCTCTTTTTGCAAAGCCCTACCTTGAAAGCCACCAATTCCTGCACGAAGATATGTACTTTTACTTTCCATAACCTTTGGAGTA
Source organism: Sporosarcina sp. ANT_H38 (assembly GCF_008369195.1). GTDB lineage: Bacteria > Bacillota > Bacilli > Bacillales_A > Planococcaceae > Sporosarcina. The sequence continues at coordinate 66,318 of NZ_VOBC01000005.1, forward strand.
GAGATACCTCCAGCAAAGGCTAAGTATGCTCTACACCCTTTTATTGCGGATTTAAATTTTAATATGGAGCCCTTGCGTATGAGTATGGGACGCCACATCGGAGCATTTTCCCCGTTGATGGTAGTAAGTAAATCTCCACCGGTGATGGCGATTAACGAATCTTTTTCGAAATAAAGGGTTGTCCCAAATAATGTGATTTCGAGAGCTCCTTCACCTTCATCATTTCCGACTAGCAAATTAGCTACTCTCAGCGAATAGCTGTCCATCGCACCGCTAACAATAACTCCATATTTTTGAGAGCCATATCTACCTAAGTCTTGAATTGTTGTCAAAAGACCTGGATGAAGTACTTTCACGGTCATAGTTTCATCCCCTTATAGTGGTCATATTCTTTAGGAGAAATTGGTGCAAAACGAATTTTGTCTCCAGCCTGTAATAATGTCGGTGGAGAGATAGTGGGAAGAAATAAATCGAGTGGGGTACGGCCAATAATTTGCCATCCTCCGGGTGTTTCCAGTGAGTATACGCCTGTTTGCTTTCCAGCGATGCCAACGGATCCTGGGGCTATGACTAGCCGAGGTGTTTCTTTTCGTGGCGTTGCGATTTGTTCATTTAGTCCCCCCATAAATGGAAATCCAGGAGCAAATCCAATCATATAGACTAAATAATCATTTTCGGAATGTATTTGAATGACTTCATCTATAGATAGGTCATGATACTTCGCAACATACTCTAAGTCGGGGCCGAACTTACCTCCGTATAAAACTGGAATTGTAACAACTCTTTCATTGTGAAACTTGTTAGTCCCGATCTGTTTAACCAATTCGCCCATGAAATCGCTAACTTTTTGGAAGGGGGTTAATGGAGTATAATGTGTTTGCCTATTTATTTGTAATCGGTGTACGACAATCGGGTTGTAATAGACAGTTAGATTATTGTAGGCAGGTACCGACTCAATAAATCCTTCAAATGGATGATCATTCAATAACGTTGACAGATTGCTCACCAGTTCATGAATAGATGGACTAATTCCTTCACCGAGTTGGACAATTAGTGCAGAATCTCCTAAAGGTTTTATGGTCGCTCTTAAGTTACGGTTGCTCATTCCAACAGCTCCTATTGTTTCGATTTACGGTATCCGAGTTCTTAAATATGGATTATATTAATAATTATAGTTGTCAAAATACAAAAAACAAGCCCATAAAACTAAAAAAAAATACTATTTTTTATTATGGGAACAGTTATAAAAAACACCTATTCAGATAAAATGTTTTGTGATAGAATTAATTTAGTTTCAAAACTACAGTTCCTAAATTCGGAACTGCGTTGTTTGTAAGCGCTTACGAATACTGTTTTTTCACTTGGAGGGAAGAGAATGTTTCGAGTCGATTTGAATTGTGATTTAGGGGAAAGTTTTGGACGATATAAGCTCGGTGAACAGCGAGAAATATTGAAATACATAACATCAGCGAATATCGCGTGTGGGTTTCATGCTGGCGATCCAAGCGTAATGAGAGAAACAGTTAAACTTGCAATAGAAAATGGTGTGAAAGTTGGGGCACACCCTGGCTTACCTGACTTGAATGGATTTGGCCGTCGGGAAATGACAATCACTCCTCAAGAAGGATACGATATGGTTGTTTATCAAATCGGTGCTTTACAAGGATTTTTAACGACATTCAATGAGACAATGCAACACGTAAAACCCCATGGTGCATTATACAATATGTCAGCCAAGGATACGTTGCTGGCCGAAGCAATTGCTCAAGCGGTATATGATATCTCACCTTCATTAGTGCTATTTGGACTTGCTGGCAGTGAATTGACGAAAGCGGGGGAAAGGATTGGCTTGCGTACAGCCCATGAAGTGTTTGCTGATCGAACCTATCAATCGGATGGGACATTAACTTCGCGTTCACAATCTGATGCTTTAATAACAAATCAGGAACAGGCTGTTGCCCAAGTAGTGAAAATGGTGACGGAAGGAAAAGTCATTTCTCAGCAAAATACGGAAGTTTACTTAAAAGCGGATACGATTTGCATTCATGGAGATGGTGAACATGCCCTTGATTTTGCGAAATATAGTAAAGAAACGTTGGGAAATAACAACATATTGACCTCGTCAATTATCGAATAGAGTAGGAGGTTGTGAAATGACAAAGTTAAAAACAGAAACAGTGAAAATTAAACAAAAAGCTTCTTGGAGTGTTTTACTTGGTGCGGCTTTCTTAATGGCAACATCAGCAATCGGTCCTGGCTTTTTAACGCAAACAACCGTATTTACGCAAGAATTAGCAGCAAGCTTTGCATTTGTTATTTTAATTTCATTAGTTATAGATGTATTTGCTCAATTAAACGTATGGAGAATCATTACTGTATCAGGTCTGCGTGGCCAAGAGATTGCAAACAAAGTTTTACCTGGACTAGGTGTATTTTTAGCAATTCTCATTGTAATAGGTGGACTTGCATTTAATATTGGAAACGTCGCAGGTGCAGGCCTTGGATTAAATGCAATGGTTGGAATAGATCCGGTAACAGGTGCGATAATTAGTGCTGCATTTGCTATCTTTATTTTCCTGATTAAAGAAGCTGGTAAAGCGATGGACAAAATTGCTCAACTTGCCGGTTTTGTTATGATTATCTTAATGATCTATGTTGCATTCATTACTTCACCACCTGTTGGAGAAGCTATAGTGAATACATTTAAACCAGAACAAATTAGTATATTTGCCATTGTTACACTAGTAGGTGGAACAGTTGGGGGGTACATTACATTTGCTGGTGGTCATCGTCTGTTAGATGCGGGTATAAAAGGAGTCGAATCAATACCTGAAGTGACTAAAAGTGCAGTAATAGGTATTGCAGTTACAGGTATTATGCGTATCGCCTTATTTTTAGCGGTACTTGGAGTAGTGTCTAAAGGACTTGCAATTGATCCGTCGAATCCTTCAGCTTCAGTATTTCAACTTGCTGCTGGGAATATTGGATATAGAATGTTTGGTGTAATTATGTGGGCGGCTGCCATTACGTCAGTAGTTGGTGCAGCGTATACTTCTGTTTCATTTATCCGTTCATTCAGTCCGGTGATAGAAAAGTATCATAACTGGATTATTATCTTATTTATTTTAGTCTCAACTTTAACGTTTGCATTCATTGGACGACCTGTTAATGTTTTATTAATAGTTGGGGCTCTAAATGCTCTTATCTTACCAATAGCATTAGGAACGTTATTAATAGCTGCTAATAGGAAAGATATTATGGGGAATTATAAACATCCATTATGGTTAACGATCACTGGTGTACTCGTAGTCTGCATAATGAGTTATTTAGGCGTCATGACGCTGATAGAACAACTCCCATTATTATTTAAATAAATCAATTTGATAACTACTTATTCAATATGTAAAGACAAACACTTTTTAAGTATAGTAGTTTATTGTTCGTACATGATTTGACTACCCGTTAATGGTAGTACAAGGCGGCGACTTGGCAACCTAAGTTCGCCGTGCCCGCGGAAGCGTCCATCTGAAGCGGAAATCAACATTGTTCGTTTTTCTCGTTTAATAACCTTATTATGAAATTGATTCAAATAATAAAACCTTTTATGAAGGAGAGATTACATATGAAAAACTATGAAAAAATGGCTCCGAATATAATAAGGGAACTTATTCGCAAACAAGAAATTACAGGTCCAACAGCCGGGATGTCTAAGGGGTTTACACAAGCAAATTTAGTTATTTTAAAGAAAGAGCATGCCTTTGATTTTTTGCTGTTTTGCCAACGAAATCCGAAGTCTTGTCCTTTGTTAGACGTGACTGAACCAGGCTCATTCATTCCTAGTAAAATCGCTAATGAAGCTGATATACGTAAGGATATCCCAAGATATCGTATCTACAGAGATGGTGTGAATACAGAAGAAGTAATGGATATAACGGAGTACTGGGAAGATGATATGGTCGGCTTCCTACTAGGTTGTAGCTTTACATTCGAAACACCATTGCTGGAAAGTGGGATCCCGATTCGGCATATCGAAGAAAAATGTAATGTCCCAATGTACAAAACCAATATTCAGTGTGAAAAAGCAGGTGTATTTGAAGGGCCAACTGTTGTAAGCATGCGTCCGATGTCGCATGAAGATGCCATTCGAGCGATTCAAATTACCTCACGCTTTCCCGCTGTACATGGAGCGCCGGTCCATATCGGAGATCCAAGCCAAATTGGTATTGCGGATATTTCTAAGCCTGATTTCGGTGATTCGGTAACAATAAAAGAGGGTGAAATCCCGGTGTTCTGGGCTTGCGGTGTAACACCTCAAGCAGTAGCCATGCAAAGCAAACCATCGATAATGATTACGCATGCTCCAGGCTGTATGTTCATTAGTGATATAAGGGACGAAAAGTATAGTATTTTATAAACTTTTACAAGGAAAAAAATCTTGATTACAAGCCTAAAATGAAGATCCTTAGAGCCTTTGGGCTAATGGATGACTATTAATAAAAATATAACGACCCCCTCCTACATTGAGATTATAGGAGGGGGTCGTTGAATTCTAATTAGTTTTTAGATGGAGTGGTGACAATTCTGTTGAGTAACCATTTATTTGCATGAAATACTGGTGAGAAGGGCTGATAACCTCCATTTTTACTGGACTATTTTCTGACTGCTTTCGGCTAACTATTCATGACAGATCTAAGGAGGAATTGCAATTCATTCCTCCCCAGAGGGGGTTCTAGCTACACTTTTAGGGAGGAATTGTAGTTCATTCCTCCTTAGTAATCCTGTTGTGAATAGTTGCCTGTCGCGTTCCTACAATGTTCAAGTGAAAAATACAGTTATGTTTGAAAGAAACGAATAGATGACTTTCTATAGAGAGTGTAAGTGCCCGAAGTTGCAATTTCGGGCACTCTTGTACATTGTAAAATGTGTTCCTTGCTTATTTTTAGCAAAGAGTATGCATCTAATCATGTGATACCTATTAGAAAGTGACACTTCTTTAAAATAAATAAGTATAAACCATAGAGAAAGCATTAGCCGCCAAAATTGCATCTTTGGCGGCTTTTCTCCCGGTAAGAAGCCAGCTATTCATTCGTCCCAATAAGCTTTAGCACTATGTGTACTTAAGCATTTGGAGAGCGACGGGTGAAGGACTACCATACGATTACAGAAAAAAGTGTGTAGGGATGCGACAAAGTCGCATCCCTACACATCCAGACATCTCGGTAATCGTACTAGAAGTCATTTAATCCTAAGCGGTCCCAATGCGCAACTATACAAGTGCGGCGGGGGATCAAGTTATTTACTGGTTAATTTTGGTGATCGACAGACGTGTAGTGGTAAGTATCTTTTATATATAATAACGCATTATGCTTTTTGAGCTACAAGATGTTCATCGAAAGCATCAATAATTTGCAGGAAGTGATCAGCTTCACGGTAGACGTGGTCAGCAAGAAGAGCAGGTATATTGCTCTTTATTTTGCATGCTTCAATTAAATCTCTTGCAGTCTTCTTAAAATCGCGTAACGATACAACAGAAACTCTATTTTGGTCAAGAAAATGTTCTAAAAGCGGTTGAGTTTCTGACTGAGGACGCATATGATCCAAATCTTGTGCTTGGAAAAGTAGTTGGTCGAAATCATGGCTAAAATCACGCGCTTGATCGACAAGTTTTCTTTCGGAAGGATCTAATAGATGGCTGATGAATTTTGAGTGATCCGCCATTATTTTTAAGAAAAATACATTCTCTTTAATGATTGCCTCAGGTAAAGGTATCAACTTACCTTCATTTAATTCCTTCAATCGCTTAGCAAAATAAGCCGCCTCTCGGCTCGTGTGGTCAACTAATAATGGAATATTATTGGACACAATTTGACATCGTAATATCAATCCAAGCACTTTTCGTTTATAAGCCCAAATAGAAGCCGTCGCCTGATACACTTGAATGTTTAGTTGTCTAATTACATTTGGATCTGTGGTTGCGTTGTAGTTGCTGATTTGTTCTTCAATCCGTTCAAATACTACAATAAATTGCTGTGCTTCTCGAATAAGTTCGGTATCATTTGCAGTAAATCCGAGACTTAAAAAGAAAGCGTGTTCCTTCATAATCCGTGCCCAAAATCGGATTTCGTCCAATGATTGAGTTACAAATGTCGGAATCGCATATTCACTCCTCTTAAAGTATTGACCTTATCTACTCTATTCGGAGCAGGATGAATCCATGCTGTTTCTACTTTAAATAGTAATAGTTTAGGATTAAGACACATGTTATTAGGGGCTAACAACAGGTTCCATCACAGTTAAAGTCCGGTTATATGTGTTCATATTCAAGGTTGCGCCAATAGGTATTGTTGCTTTGTATGTACCATGTGCAGTTGCTAGATTGGACATGAGTGGTTTACCCAAAGGAACTAGAAAATCGTTAATAAGATCTTGATAGGATTTTCCATATGCATCCACACAATTCGTACATTCACCCATTATTATCCCTATACAATCATCGAATTTCTTGGCCATTAAAAGATGATTCAAATACCTGTAAACAGTGTTAATCGGTTCATGCGTTTCTTCGAGTACGATAATTTTACCCACCGTATTTATTTCAAATGATGTTCCTAATGTACCTATGAAAGATGTAATATTACCTCCGATAACGGGGCCAGTTACATTTCCGGGAACTATGCTTTCTAGGGACATTCCAGGAGGATTATTAATTTCCCAAGGTGCTGTTAACGTAGTGGCTGCTGAGAAGAATTGATTGAAGTTATAGGAAGGAGTATTTGGATTGAAATCTATAAGGAGAAGGCTATGAAAAGTAATTAGGTTTGCATATTCGTAAAGTACATTCAGCAGTACCGTAATGTCACTGTATCCTGAAACTATTTTTGGGTTTTGTCGGATAATTGAAAAGTCGAGAAAGGGAAGAATACTTGCTACGCCAACTCCACCTCGCGAAGGTAATATCCATTTCACTTCTTTATTCAAAAACATTTTCATCAAATCCGATGCCATTTGTTGAGGTGTCGCTGCAAGGAACCCATTCGATGAATAGACATGCTCTCCTACAATCACTTTAAATCCCCTATTTCTTAAAGTGGTTATCCCTTCGTTTATTCTGCTTGCTGCCAACGGACTACCTAATGTAACAATTCCAACAGTATCGCCTGGCTGCAATCGAGGTGGCTTTATAGCCATTTTATACATACAGCTCCCTTTTATAGTTAATATAATCATGAGAATCATTGAATCCTGTACTTACTGCTACCACAATTCAAAGGGATCATATTGTATTAGTAACTGGCACAGGAATACGTAATTAGTTTGCAGTTACAATCTTGAAGTTACAAATATAGATGGGCAGTATTGAATGGAATCCTTCATTCATTCAATCAGCCTAGTTGTATCTTTAAGCCTAGTTAGAATTTACAGTTGCAGGACCTTTCGCATATGATATAATAAATAAAAAGAATGATTAGAATAATCTGTATTAATCATTTGGTGTGAGGTTATAATTATGGGGGATTTTCAGAAAAAAAAGCTAGTATTCGTCTTTGTAAGTATATGTATGCTGCTTCTAGTTGGTTACGAGGCTCGACCTTTTAAAGCTGTGGATATTAATGGGATGATTAGCGTTGCGCACCGCGGCGCTTCCAATTATGCTCCGGAAAATACACAATCCTCTTTTCGAAAAGCGCTGGAGCTTGGGGCGGATTTCTTAGAATGTGATATTCATCTATCAAAAGATGGAGAGTTAATCATTATGCATGACGACAAGGTGGATAGGACAACAAATGGTTCTGGCTATGTGAAAAACTTCACGCTTGCCGAATTGAAAGAGCTAGACGCAGGAGGGGAATTTCATTCGTCTTTTGCAGGTGAAAAAATCATTACTTTAAATGAATTGCTCGATGAGTTTTATGGAGAGACTGGTTTATTAATAGAGATTAAGAAACCGGCCATGTACCCGGGAATCGAAGAGAAAGTAGCAGTGTTGTTAAATGAATATAAGGATTTGGACAGCATTATTGTTCAATCTTTCGATATCGAATCGATGAGGACAATGAACAAATTGCTTCCGGAATTAGAAGTGGCCCTACTCATGAAACCATCCATTCAATCTCTGTCGCTTCAAAAAATAATTGACCTGACATCCTTTGCAACATACATTAACTTTAACGTCTCCTATGTCAATCAACGCGTTATCGATCAAATTCATAATCAAGGCGGAAAAGTATTAGTTTGGTCTACGAAAGATCAGGGATGGGTGAACAAAGCTTATCAATACGGAGTTGATGGCATTATTACAGATTTTTCAATTTGGCCGGTCGAGAGTCCCATTCAGCTGGTGCAAGATTAGTCAATAGTATCACGTCTGTTGATTAACCATATAGTTGCATAAAATACTGGTGAGAAGGGTTTGATAAACACCATTTTAACTGGGCTATTTTCGGACTGCTTTCGGCTAACTATTCATGACAGATTTACTGTGGGTCCGAGTGTGGCTAGAAGTGACTCCGTCACTTCTAGCCACACTCTTTTTCATTAATACTGTTACGAATCGTTGCCTGTTGCGTTCCTACAATGTTCAAGTGAAAAATTCTGTTGCTTTGAAAGAAAAGAATAGATGACATTCTATGGAAAGTGTAAGTGCCCGAAGATACAATTTCGGGCACTCTTGCAGTATTGTACAATGTGTTCCTTGCTTACTTTTAGCAGAGATTATGCATTTAATCATGTGATGTCTTATAGAAAGTGACACATCTTTAAAATAAATAAGAAAAAACCATAGAGAAAGCATCAGCCGCCAAAATTGTATCTTTGGCGGCTTTTCTCCCGGTAAGAAGCCAGCTATTCTTTCGTCCCAAAAATCTTAAGTACTCTGTGTACTTAATCATTTGAAGCGCGACGGATGGAGGACAAATATATGACACCTCGGTAATCGTACTAGAAGTCATCCAAATCCAAAGCGTTCCAAAAGCGCAACTATACAAATAGTGGCCGGCGGGGAATTACGTTACTTACTGGTTATTTTTGGTTGATCAACAGATGTGCAATAGTACAAAAAGAAATCCAGTATCAGCCTAAATGGTGGAGACTGGATTTTCTAATTTGGAAACTCATAATTGGCTTTCTTGACATTGAAAATCAAGAGCCATACACTTATGAGTAGAAAAGATAGTTGGAGGATAAAATGACAAATAATAATTTCATACCAATCATTATCGGGACAGACATGAATGCATACAACATGGCGATTTCATTCCATGAGGAGTATGGCATCAAACCAATTCTAGTAGGAAAAGAACCTTTATCATTTACTAGTTTAAGTTCAATTATAAAGACCATAGAACTCAATCCTAAACTTCCTGAAAAACAAATATTCGTAAGCTTCTTGAAAGAGGTTGCAGTGAAGTATGCTGAACCGGGGAAAAAAATGTTGCTCATTGGAACGAATGATCTTTACGTCCGGATGATTATTGAAAATGCGGACGAGCTGAAAAGTCATTTCGTATTTAATTATATTTCAGAACCACTTATGAACGATGTGCTCGTAAAATCGAATTTCTATAAGTTATGTGCTGAACACGGCATCGAAGCTCCAGCGACATATTACTATTCTTGTCGGGATGAAAATCCTTTCTCAGAAAAGGTAATGTTCCCAATCATTATCAAGCCAAGCAATGGAGTCGAGTATTATAAGAATCCGTTTACAGGCATGGAAAAAGTGTATAAGGTTGATTCCTACGATGAAGTCCAGAAAGTTATTGAAAAAATAAAAGCGAGCGGCTATCAAGAGGACCTCATTATCCAGGATTATATTCCAGGGGACGATACATACATGTGGGATTCAGTGTTCTATATGAACAGCCAAGGGAAAGCTGAACTGATTACGTTTGCTCAAGTTGTGCTACAAGAGCATACCGTCACTGCAATAGGTAATTATACAGCGCTCATTACTCGATATAATGAAGAAATTATGTTGAAACTCAAAGGCTTCCTTGAAGCACTGAACTACGTCGGCTACGCGAACTTTGATTTGAAGTATGACGAGCGGGATGGTAAGTTCAAAGTGTTTGAAGTGAATATACGACAAGGACGGTCGAGTTACTATATCACTGCTTGCGGGCATAATATGGCAAAGTACTTGGTCGATGATGTCATCCATGGTCAACAGAAAGAGCTGACGCTACTAAATGAAAAATTCCTATTCACTGTCGTACCTAAAATCGTACTAAAGAAATTTGTATCTAACCAAGAAGTACTTAAAGATGTGAAAGCATTGCTTCGAGCAGGGAAGTATGGCAATCCTTTGTTTTATAAAAAAGATCATAATTTCAAGCGGAAGCTGTATTTATTCGCTAGACAGATTAATTACTACCGTAAATATAAAAATAGTACATGGTAAAACAATCCCCTATACGAAACGTATAGGGGATTGTTTTAGTGTTGGGGTCTTTTAAGATTCCACTATCGAATCTAACTGCATGCTAATTTGGCTTAGACTGCCGGCGGACTCTGCAATCATGGCAATCATATTGTTTTGTTTTTTTATGGATGAAGTAATATTTTCTACGGATGTTGCGGTTTGCTGAGAAACACGGGATGAGTTTTGTATAGCAATCGTTATCGTCTGATTTTGTTCAGTCACTTTTTTTAGTTCATCATTTAAGGTATCGATTGCTTCAATGGTTTGTGTAACGGCTTGGCGAATGGCGATAAATTCTTTTTCCGTTGCTTTTACGGACTCGTCAAGTTGTTTAGAATGGGCAATGGTTTCGGTCATTGTTAGGACAGTCTTTTCTGTTTCGTGTTCAATGCTAGCAATCATTTTTTGAATTTGTTGTGTCGAAGTATTCGACTGCTCCGCTAATTTACGTACTTCGCTCGCAACAACAGCAAATCCCTTCCCATGCTCGCCTGCCCTTGCTGCTTCTATGCTTGCGTTTAGTGCCAATAAATTCGTTTCTGAGGAAATACTTTTGATCGTTTCAGTTATCCGGGAAATATCCAATGTTTTATTATATAATGCTGAAATACTTACACTAATTTGATCTGAAGCGTGTAAAGATTCTTCATTGGATTGTTTAAGCTGAGCAACTATCTTTGCTCCTTTTTGTGTTGCTACTTCTGAATTTGTTGTCACTTGTCTAATGATCTGATTTTGTTGATTCATCATATCAATCGATTCGTTCATCATCTTTACTCGTTCACTGACGATTTCCATATCTGTGACCTGATGCAAGACTTCGTGGGAGATGCCAAGGATGGCGCTGTTAATATCAACACTACTGGCTGAGGTTTCTTCGGAAATGGCTGTAAGCTCTCCTGCAGACAATATGACATGCATACTCGCATCACTCACCTGTCGGAAAAGCACCTCAGTGTTATTTGAAAGGCTATGAATGACTAGATGTAGCTTTTCGATATCATCCGTAGTATTTAAACAATCTATCTTGGATAGCGATGATGCCTCTAACGCTGTTTGAGCCAATAAAGTAAATGTTTTCGCGAAAATTAAATAGAATGCCAGTATGCTCAAAATCACAAGTATGCCAATCGCTAAATAGGTAAGAAGTAAACCTTCCCATTGTGCAAAAAGAGAGGCAGCTCCTCCGACGATTAATAAAAGGACACTATGAACAGTTATTAGTTTTATGAATAAAGAATTTTTAATAAGCATTATTTTCACTCCAGACTTTTTCCCTGTAGGATAAAATAGTTAAATACTATCAGATAGTGCTTGTGAAAAAACGGTGTCAGACTTGGAGAAATCAGTGCCTGACACCGCTAAAGATTACTTTTCGATTAGCTTAAATTTTTGCCAAGGTTGAATCTGATCTAGTAAAAACTGTTCCTCTTTGTCAACTGTTGCGATAATGTTTGTGTTTCCACTGTTCTCCATAGGAGAGAGGGCAACATGGAGTTCGCCTTTGTAACGCTCATAACCAGAGTTATCGATCGTGACACTTCCACGCGTGATTGCATCTGTATCGTGAGCAGGGAAGTCATGTTGTTGATAGAGAATACGACTTTGCGTAGAACGGATAACATATGCGGAAACATCTCCACGGTTGAAGTGTGGATTTTTTAACACAATTTCCTTCTCCATCTGTGTAGTTTGTTCTTTAAAGTCCACCTTTAATTCTATTAAATAGCGGTTGAGTACTGATAAACTTTTCAACTCTTCGTCTGAAGCAAAAGCATTACCGATTATCAAATCATCGATTAAATTTGTTTGAAAGAAATCCTTAGCTTGAACATCAATTGGTAAATAGCGATGTTCTTCAAGTGTAGGAAGGCCCTCTTGAACTGGCCATGGTCCAAACGCTGCGTCTCTTGAAGAAATCATTGCTGCTGTACGTATGCCGTTTTCTTTATATTGGGCAGAGCATTTGAGGAAATGCTCTCTTGAGAGACCTGTATAGCGTCGAGGGTAAAAATTGTGGCAACCAATTATTTGTTGTTTGTTCGGTTGGTAGGAAAGAATGTTTTCAAGGTATTTCGTTCCTTGACTCATATTCAATTCAATGGAAAGCCCATAGTCATTGAAAGACATGACGCTTTCTTCTAATCCTGAAAAACCGAGGTCAAGCCTTAGCCCGGATAGGCCGAGTTCCTTGAAATACGATAAATCTTTATAGGAAAGATTTTTATCTTCGAAAACGGATGGACTGACATCCGCAATTACTTCAAATCCGAGTTCATTTGCCTTTTTTAATAGAGTTTGGAGTTGTTGGGTATCTTGTTCATTTGTTGCAGACATTAAACAGGTGAACATGCGTGTGAAACCATAGAAGCTAGCCTTTTCCATGTAGTTGAGGAGTTCTTTTTCTGTCCCGTATTGTGGATAAATTGAAATTCCGAGTTTTCTCATTTACACTGGCTCCTTCATTAAAAACTGTGGTAAATAGGCTTGGTTGACTTCCAGTAACTCATCTAGCAATAACTTAGCGACCTTACTGGAGGGGACAAATGGATTAGTTGTTAAGGCAAGCAACGCTTTATGCTTATTTCCTGTCACAGCAGCTTCGATTGTTAATTGTTCAAATGCTTTTATCTGTTGGATTAAGCCGTTCAATTCAGGAGGTAATTTACCAACTTGAATAGGCTGTGGTCCCTCACTATTGACAACACAAGACACTTCTATCACAACATCATCCGGGAGATCTGTAATAGTTCCATTATTGGGGACGTTCACCGTATGAATGGCATGGTCATTGGTAACAATAGATGCAATTAGAGAGATGGCAGCTTCTGAATAAAGTGAACCGCCTCGTTCTTCCAATTCTTTCGGTTTGACGTCTAAATTGGGATTCTTATAGGTTTCAAATAATCCCTTTTCTATGACCTTCACCTGTTCAGCACGCGTCCCTCTGAGTTCTGCAGCTTCTTTTTCTTCAATCAACATTTCATCCATCATGTAGTAATAACGATGATAGGGGCATGGCAAAGCGTTTATCGCTTGCAAAAACTCTTTATCCCAAGGTGCATCATGAATGTTGCGCATATTCATATTGCGGCCCTCAGCGATACGCTCGATGAGTGCACTCATTTTATCTTCACCGTTGACGAATACCTTTGTTGCATAGACAAGATGGTTTAATCCGGCGAAGGACATGTTTAGGTTATCCCGATCAACTTCTAAAATAGTTGCAGTCATTTGTTTCATATTAATGGGCACATTACAGAGACCAATAGCTTTGACAGTTGTGTACTTATGAATTGCTTCTGTTACCATTCCTGCTGGGTTGGTAAAGTTAATCAACCAGGCATCATTTGAGTATTGTTCAATTTCCTTACAAATCTCTAGGATGACGGGAATCGTACGAAGGGCTTTTGCAAATCCTCCAGGCCCGACAGTTTCTTGACCAATCACATCGTATTTAAGTGGGATACGTTCATCATTTGCCCTTGCATCAAGACCGCCGACTCGAAATTGTGTTAATACAAAATCTGCATTTGTAATTGCTTTAATACGATCAAAGGTAAGTACAATGGTGATGGGAAGGCCGCTTTTTTTTATCATTCTCTCTGCAAGAGAACCAACAATTTCAAGTTTTTCTTTCCCTGCTTCAATATCAACCAAAACGATTTCATCTACTTTTATTTCAGTCGCCCGAAGAATAATACCTTCGATTAGTTCAGGTGTATAGCTACTGCCACCCCCGATTACAGCGATTTTCATAGTTGATCCCTCCGATATCTATAGTATTTGTATGAATTTCATAGTCAAAAAGAAGAGAAGGGAGCAATCAGTAAAGTAACTGAATTCCTCCCAAAGGGTAATTCTATTGTTCAGGTTTTTGGGCAGCACTCATAGTCTCGTATAATGCTATAAATTCACCTGCAAGATCTTTAAATGTAATAGCATTCATAAGATGATCTTGTGCATGAATTAGCAGTAGGGAAGTTTCCACTTTCTCGCCACGAATTTCTGACTGTATTAAATATGTTTGGACACGATGCGCACTACTCATTTCTTCATTTGCTCTTTCAATTAGCTCATTAGCTTGTTCGAAATTGTTTGCCTTTGCAGCTTGAATTGCCTCAAAGGCAGTGCTTTTTGCGTTCCCGCTATAAAGAATGATCTGCATGATTTGCTCTTCTATGCTCATAACTGTTCACTACTTCCTGCTAGAGAATAATGGTTTTTCTTCTGGTTGTAATGTTGGTACATCTTGTTGTGACGAAGCTTCAGCTTGTTGATGAGATGCAACCTCCTTTTGTGATGCTAATTCTTCTTGAAGTTTTTTCACTTCAATTCTTTCTGCAACTTTAACAAATGGTAGATATATCACTATTGAAATGACTAAGTTCACACCGGCCAATACAGCCCCTTTCCAAGACCCTGTTGCTAAAAATCCTCCAATAACAGGCGGCGTGGTCCACGGAATCAGGTTAACCGTTTTTGGAACAATTCCAGTTGCAATCATAATATAACTAAATATTACCAGAACAACAGGCGTTAAAATAAAGGGGATGATTAACAATGGATTTAACACAATCGGGAAACCAAATAGAATTGGCTCATTAATATTAAATATACTAGGTCCCGCGCTTAATCCAGATATATTGCGATAATGTTTATGGCGACGACCTGCAATGAATATTGCAATAATCAAACCAAGTGTTGCACCTGTACCCCCTAAATACATAAAGGCGTCAAAGAATGGCTTTGTCACGATATAAGGAATTTCTATTCCTGCTTCAAGTGCTTTTATATTTGCTTCAATTGCAGGTAAATAAACAGCTTGCATAACCGGCTCCATTACATTTCCGCCATGAAGTCCGAAGAACCAAAGAACATGGATGATTAATGCAATCACAACGGCCGAGACAGGTGTGTTCGCCAATTTGGATACTGGCTCCTGTAATGCATTGAAGAACGCTTGATGGATATCAGGCATGCCCGCTACTATAGTGAATACTTTAATAAGGCCAAATATACTTATTGCAATCATTGCTGGAAATAAAGCTGCAAATGATTTTGAAACCGCTGGCGGAACGCTCGGAGGCATCTTCATTACGAGCCTCTTATTGCCAAGTAATCTAGTGAAAATTTCAGTTGAAACGATTGCTATAATAATAGCAATAAATAAACCTTGTGATCCGGCCCAAACTAATGGCAATCCTGAGCCCTCCGCAATGGGTGTTGTAATCGCTATTAAAGAAGCAAAAGAGACAATCCCGGCTGACAGACCATCCTTATCGTATGAACGGGCAAGTTGATAGGAAATTGTGAAGGCGGTAAGTAACGAAACGATTGCGAATGTCCCTGTCCAAACGGCACCACCGAATTGTTTCCATGTATCACCGCCAAAAATCATTCCCATAAAGTTCTGGTATGCCTCAATCGGCAAATTGTTGAAAAGAGTAACCATCGAACCTAAAATCATTAATGGCATGATAACAACGAAGCCATCACGAATAGCAGCTAGGTGACGTTGAGCTCCAATGCGGCCACCAATTTCCATAAACTTATCCATTTTTCCGTTCATTGTTTTATCCCCTTTTATTCTCTCTTAGAATTAAGAAAGAACGGATTTTTATTTAGTATTACGTTAATTTAGACAAAAGATCAGAAATTCGATAGTCCTCTGAATAACTCCCCATACGATCTTTTTACCTTTGGAAAAGCTAGCAGCATATGTTTATAGCAGTGCGAGCCCCTTTGCAAGAACGGATTCGCCATTCATTGTGCCGTAATCGATACTTTCGATTACTTGAACTGGGATGTTTTTTCCTTCAACTGCTTTTTCGATTTTCTTTTTCAGATAACGCACTTGCGGTCCTAATAGTAGAACGTCAATTGTATCGAAGTGTCTAGCAGACTCTGCTTCCGAAACTGCAAAAATTTTAACATCCAGACCCTGGGCCTTTGCTGCCGCCTCCATTTTTGTCACTAGTAAGCTAGTAGACATTCCTGCTGAACAAACGAGCATGATGGTTTTCACTGTCTATTTCTCCCCATTTCCTATTTTTATGATTCAAGTAAATATCGATAGCACTATATTTACTTGTACGCCTGTTTAATATGCAAGAAGCGTGCCAACTTATTTTCATGTAAACGCTGTCTTTTTGCGGTTTTTTGATTACACACATAAAAGTGAGGTGTGTAAACTTTCACACACCTCACTTTTTAGGGTACTTATGTTGAGATACGATTGTTTTCTATGAACATTTTATAAATATGCATCTGTTCACTTCCCGCAAAGGTGATATCATATTCGGTCTCTAAACTGTGTAAGGTAGTTTTCACAATTGTGAGCTTATCTACATGTTCTTGATAAAATTTTTCGGGATTCAGAAATGGTCGTGCTGGTTGATTTAATCTCATGTTTTCAATAAGAAAAGCTAAATGAAGGATTATGCCAGTATCGACCCCAGTATCTAATGTGACGCCTAATTGTAATTCGAGTTTAATTACAGTTTTTTGCAAAAGTTGTATCAAACGAGAGACAGAGGGAATCATTTTAAAGTGATTTTCAAGTGCCTCTACCATCTCGCTATAGGGCTCATGATTACCAATTACATTTTCTAATCTTTTTAAATGATGATCTTGGAAAATTTCAGTGGGCGAAAAGTAAGGTATATTGAAGTATTCGAATTGTACAGTTCCAGCAATTGCTAATATGTTATATTCCTCTAGTAATTGTTCGATTTTTTCAGTGAAAGATTGGCGATGGAGAAATTGCAAAGAAATAAGTTCAATATTTTTTCCTTTAACGATTTTTTGTAACTGTTCTTTAATCTTTTTAGCGACACCATCGCCTGTGAAACAAGCTGTAACGATGGCCTTTTTGGATGGTTTCGGCAGGGATGCCGACGAACTGAACTGATGTTCAAGTAATTGCTTACTGCTATGAAAGATATCTTCCAAGCTTCTTCCTAATGAAGCTTTGCGAATCGCTTCCATCACTACAGGTGTACTTGCCATTGATACAGTTTTTGTTTTAATGCCCATCTCTTCAAAAATCATATGGCCAAAGGAAGAAAGCGAGCCCATATCTACAAGGAATAAGACTCCTTTTGTGGGTTTCAGATCATGAATTGCACTTTTGACAAGTTCATACATATCCCTTGCATCCATTGAAAGTGGCATATCAAAAGCCTTTCCGAGACGAACGCCTAATAAATCTTGAACAGTCGTCAACATACTGGATGCAGTCGAGTTTCCGTGCATCACGACGATAATGACGACTTTGTGTTCTTGTGTGTACATGTTTTCCTCGATTTCTGGCACTAAAAACATAGTAATAAACCCGATTTCGTCTAGTGGAATTTCTACTCCTACTTCATTACCTATCATTTGTGCGATTTCAATAGCGACTTTGAATTCTTTTGGATATTTTTTATGGATCTTATTTAAATTGGGATGAGAGATCGAGTTGTTCTGTTCGATTCGCTCAATCGTTCTTTGTAGATGAAGTGCAAAAGCAAATTTCATTTTTTTCTTAAAGGAACGATTTAATTCTAGTTCTGCAAAGTTGTAAACTTTATCAGTGATTTCTAAAATTTGGTTAATGACCATTTCTTTTAAACCGACTTGTGGTAAATGATCAATGTACTCATTAAAATATTCATTGAAATCAACAAGTAGCTCTGTTTGAATCTCTTTATCGTTCTTTCCCTCTTCATGGAGCTGTTTTAACTTATTCTCCATGTTTTGATAAAGACTTTCCTCGTGTTGTTGGTCAACATGGTCATTACTTTCAGCTTTATGGGAAAAAGTGAAAACTTTCTTTTCCGTATCAATGAGTCTATCCATTTTTTCTCGATATTGTTTAACGTCGAGTAACCCTTTTTGAACATGGATTGATAGATCGTTCTGCCGAATTAGGATGTTTGATGTTTGATTTGATATATAATGTAAAAAAGATTTTGCACAAGCAAGTTTTAAATCACGCTGTAATTGACCGATATTAGCAGTCGTATGATAAAGCAAAAATGCGGTTAGTGCATGCCTTTCGACGTAGATGGTTTCGTTCAAAGATCCTGATTCCTGGATAAGAAAGTGTTCGATTAGATGATAACGCTCCTCAAATTGCCGTTCCTCTAGGGAGGGCAATGTTATCGTCATTGGAATCCTTCTTGTGAAAGTTTCAAGCAAAAAAGATTCCGGAGATTCCGTCGTAGCCCCGATGATTTGGACAGAAGCGGTCTTCGTTACTTCACTATCTCCTAAGCTTCGAAATTCCCCTTTATCGATGAATGTAAATAGCATTTCTTGCCCTTCAGGAGACAACCGATGGATTTCGTCCAAAAATAAGACACCTTTGTCAGCTTTTTCTATTAATCCTATCCGGTTTTCCGTGGCCCCAGTAAAAGCACCTTTTTTAACTCCAAAAATATGTCCGAACAACAGCTGGGGATTTTGAGCATAATCCGCACAATTGAATTGAACGAAAGGGGCCTTCTCTTCAATGCTTTGCGATTCAACTGAATAGTTATACATGATTTTTGCGAAAAAGGACTTTCCCGTGCCCGTTTTACCTAGAATTAAAGTGTGCAACCCCCTAGGTGGGTAATGGATCGCGGCTTTTGCTTGTTGCACGGAAATTCTCAAGCTTCCTTCCGCACCGATTAATTGATAAAAAGCATCATGATTTGGCTCTGCCTGTTTAGGGGTTGGTGATAACTCCTTATAAAAATAGAGTGTTGGTTTCCCGCTTGTTTTTTCGATTAAACCATCTCTGTGAAGTTCATTTAAATATCTACTGACATTTGAACGATCAAGTTGAAGATGTTCTGCTACTTCGTTAGCAGAAACGGTACTCTTTACTTTTTCAATATAATAAAAAATATCATTTTTACGGCTCATATAATCCCTCCTCAACCGACTTGATTATTTAGATTAATACGAACAGTTAGGTAGTTACAGCATTTCTATCATGGTATCACAAACAAGTTAAATCAGATAGAAGACTTAGACAAAGTTTCATTCTGCTGGAATTTTTAACTCATAGGAAAACTGCAATAATGTACATATGACCAATAATGGAAGTCTAGGATTAAAATGATAAAAATTACTATCGATTTAAAAAATTATGGGATAATTATTTTGAAACTGAATGATGTTTATACTGTTGAGTTATCGGAATTATCGATATATAATTACGAGAAAGGGGGATGATTGTAATGAAGAAATATCTAAAGGAATTTGGAACTTTCCCTGACATCACTGTTATGATACTTATTTTGGTAATTTGTGTTTCTTTAACCGTGCCACATATATTCCATCTTTGGACGTGGGTTGCTTTAGGTGCGGGAATGCTGACGTATGCAACCAGTGAATATATGGTGCACCGGTTTTTATTTCACATTAAAACTCCGGAAAATCCGTTCATGCTGAAGATGATAAAACGATTACACTATGATCATCATATTGATCCGGATGATTTAAAATTATTATTTTTACCGATATGGTTCAGCATTCCGGGATTTATCATTTATGGGCTTATTGTTTTCTCAATAACGGGGAGCGTGAGTATGACAGCAGCATACGCGACGGGCTTGGTGGCTTACTTCCTCTTTTATGAATGGAAACATTACATCGCTCATAAGCCGATACAACCTCGTACGAAAATGGGGAAAAATATTAAGAAGCATCATCTTTTGCATCACTTTAAAAACGAGAATTACTGGTTCGGCGTCACACATACTTCATTCGACAAATCGTTAGGAACCTTTAAAGAAAATAAGGATGTTGAAAAGAGTCCGACTGCACGTAATTTGGAAAATAGAATCTGAACAGAACAGAACAGAACACTAATTTTCCTAGTTATTTCAGCTATTAAAACTAAATTTAAGTACTTGTCCTTAGATTCAAGGCATAACATAATCGCACATTATTTTGTCGAATCATTTACATTGAAAATACAGACACCACGAGTATGGAGAGTGAAACTTTTTATTAGAGATTCTTTGCATATAAAAAGGGACGAAACCATAACGGTATTCGTCCCTTTCATATTTTAGTGAAATGAATTTCTAAACAGCAAAGTAAGCTTCAATGATTAACTTTGTAGTTTGTTCGTCCATATCCAAATGCCTAACTTCAGTTCCTTCAATAAGTTGCTGTGTGTTGCTATCATCGAAATCGAATGAACGGGATAAGTAGGCGTAGAATACGCTAATCATGCCGTTCAGCCTTTCTTCGTCAGGTGTCAGCATTCCTGGTTCTGCGCTCTCGATGATTTCTAATTGATGGAAATCAAGTGCGTTTTTGATGAGCGATAAAAGATCGTAATTCGTCGCTGGCGAGGGGTTCGTGATGTTGTAAACCTTGCCGGCTTCTGCTTTACTTGCAGCCAACGCCAAAATGTCAGCGACGTAATTTACAGGAACAAGGTTCGATGTTGCACTTTTACTCCCGACGACACGATAAATAGTATTAGCCTTGTCAGGAGATCTAGCGATACGACGCTTGAACACATCAAGTGCTCTCATAAAACCGTAAAGCGTGAACTCGGAATCAGCTTCGCCTGTTTCTGAGTCACCAACAATAATTGAAGGTCGGAATATGGATACATCCATATAATCGGAATAGGAAAGGGCAAGATGTTCTGATTTCACTTTGCTCTCCTCGTATGGGTTATGAATGTTCGCATCTATTGGATAAAGCGATTCTATACCGTGCGTGCGTTTCCCGACTGTATAAGCCGTGCTGATATAAATAAATTGATTTACTTCAAATAGCTTTGCAAGTTCGAGTGCGTTTTTTGTACCACCGTAATTGACTGCAAAGAGCTCTTCACGTAATTCCTCATCGAATTTTACGAGAGCTGCGATGTGATAAAAAAGATCTACTTTGCCTTTCAGTTCTTGAATAACATCGTCAGAGAGTCCGAATAGCGGTTGTGTAATATCGCCATTTAAAAGCTGGATTCTACTAGCGGCATTTCCTGAAAGTCCCGCAATAAGTCGTTCAGCTTTTTCCATATCCCGTACAAGTACAAATAATGTATGATCAGTCGTCTCGAGTAAGTTATTTAGTAATTTACCTCCAAGAAAACCAGTAGAACCTGTTAAGAAAATTGTCAATCTAAATCCCTCCATGAGTAGGACAGAAATTATCTCCATCCAATTGCTATTCTAATTATCACATATATGCTGGCTGATGTGAAAAATTAGCGGTTTTTATGTTTGAAATAAGGTCATTAGGGGAATTGAAGTTGTTGATTCAACTTCAAGGAGGAACAAACAGCATGAGAAAGACAGAAGAAACACAGATGGATGTAAAGAAAGAGAAAATCATTCAGAGACTAGTGAAAAGTGGAGTTTTTAAACTACATGGAAAACAACTATACGAACTCTCACTCTATGCACTTATGAAAGCATATAATAGGTACTGAATAATATCGTACCGGCTCGAACAAGTCCATAAGCAGGCTATTTTTTGGGATAATGTCTTATCTTAATCCAGTTGAGGTAAACTAGTGTTA
The DNA here is from genome assembly GCF_008369195.1 of Sporosarcina sp. ANT_H38. GTDB lineage: Bacteria > Bacillota > Bacilli > Bacillales_A > Planococcaceae > Sporosarcina. The sequence goes on from NZ_VOBC01000005.1 coordinate 88,256, forward strand.
CAAGATATGGATTGGAGGAGGATAAGATGTTAGATGACAAGTTGAAAAAACTTCAAAGCAAGTGGCTAGATGAAGCAACAATTTCTGCTATGCAGGCGAAGATGAGCAGCGGAGAGTTATCAGCTGAAGAGCTTACTTTTATGTATATTGACATAATTTCATATAGGAATAAAAATATAAATGCAGTCCTCGAATTGAATCCGCAAGCTGTACAGATTGCCAGAGAACTTGACTTAGAGCGATTGGAAAAAGGGGCACGTTCGCTTCTTCATGGAATTCCGATATTATTGAAAGACAATATGGGGACTAATGACATGATGCACACGAGCTGCGGGTCACTTGCGCTAAAGGATTTTTATGCTGCTGAAGATGCTTTTCTTGTTAAGAAATTACGTGATGCGGGAGCCGTTATTCTCGGTAAGACAAATATGACAGAGTGGGCGAATTTCATGTCCGACCGGATGACGAACGGTTGGAGCTCGCGCGGAGGACAAGTAAATAATCCCTATGGAATATTCTGTGTCGGAGGATCGAGCTCGGGAGCTTGTGCAGGAATTGCTACAAATATGGCAGTTGTGGCTATTGGTACGGAGACATCGGGATCAATCATTAATCCATCAGCGCAGAACTCGCTCGTTGGCATTAAACCGACTGTAGGAACAATCAGCCGTACAGGGGTGATACCTTTGTCGTGTACACAAGACACTCCAGGACCAATGGCGAGGACTGTGCAAGATGCAGCAATTACGTTTAGTCTGCTAATTGGCTCAGACCCAGAAGACCCCGTTACAGCAGGGGCATCTCGTTTAGAAGGGGTAGACTGGATAGCTACTCTCAATACAAGAGCGCTTGAAGGTGTTCGTCTAGGCGTGGCACGTACTATTTTTGAACGAGAGGCATCGACTGAACGTTTAATCCTTTTTAATGCTGCTCTCAAAGAACTTGAAGCTGCAGGTGCCGTAATCATAGATGATATGGATCTGGGTACAATGGAAAATGATCTTGGTTATAATGTGCTACTCTATGAATTCAAAGCGACCTTGAATTCGTATCTTGGGAAAACTCCTGTTACAAATTCGATTCGTACATTGTCCGATATTATCGACTTCAACAATGAACATGCAGAAGAAACGTTAAAATTTGGTCAAGTGATGCTGGAAAAAGTGGAGCGAACAAGCGGAACACTGACAGAACGAGCTTATATAGAGGCGCTACTGAGAAATCGTCATCTTGCAGGTGACATTGCACTTGGAAAAGCGTTGGATGAACACAACGTTCAAGCACTGGTATTTCCCCAAAATCACGGATGCAGTTTTGGCGCAGCTGCGGGATATCCTTCAGTTACTGTACCGGCTGCCTATTCCGAAGCAGGTGAACCATTCGGAATCACTTTTTCTGGGAAAGCATTTACTGAACCTAAACTAATTGGCTATGCCTATGCATTCGAACAGCGTGTCAACGCAAGGCGAAAACCTTAATCAGTTTTGTCAGAAATAGAGTGTACAAGAGCCACTTATGATAAACTGAAAGGAATAGAGTGAAAGTAGGGATAATGATGTCCTTCTTAGAAAATATGGACGAAATGTTTAAAGAAAAATGGAAGTTTGAGTACGAGATGCCAATCCAGGAGAAAATGATTCCAGAAATGTTGGCAGGACAAGATATCGTAGCAGAGTCACCGACTGGGTCAGGTAAGACACTTGCATTTGTATTACCACTTCTGCAACTGGTTGATGGTGATAAAAAACAAACGCAGGCGCTTATTATCACGCCATCACAGGAACTGTCGATGCAAATTGTTAACGTTATTAGAGAATGGGTAACAGGAACAGGTATCACGGTTACACAATTAATTGGCGGAGCAAATATGCAACGTCAAATTGAGCAATTGAAGAAAAAACCAACGATTGTTGTTGGAACACCTGGCCGCTTGGCTGAACTTGTCAAGGTTAGAAAGTTAAAAATGCACGATATTCGTCATATAGTTCTTGACGAAGGTGATCAGCTCCTTACTCGCGATCATCGCGTCACTGTGAAGAATATGATTGAAGCGGCAAATCCAGAGAGACAAGTTGTTGTCGTCTCCGCAACAATAACAGATGAAATTGAAATTGTTGCAAGTAAGTTTATGACTGATCCAATCCGCATCCAAGTTGGCGCTGAAGAAATGCCGAAATCCGGTGAGGTCGTCCATTCATTTGCGAAGACTGATGCGCGGGACAAAACGGATGTATTGCGTGGGATTTCTTATTTAAAGGAAATTCGTGCTCTTGCATTTATTAATAATGTGGATCAGCTTCGTATGAAAGAAATGAAGCTTAAGTATAATGAAGCACCGATTGCAGTTCTTCATTCAGAAATGACGAAATTTGAGAGGCAAAAAACATTAGAAAGTTTCCGTAAAGGCGAGTTGAAAATTTTGATAGCAACTGATCTTGCTGCACGGGGCCTTGACATTGATGGCTTAACACATGTTATCCACATCGACGTGCCACATACCGTTGAACAATATTTACACCGTTCAGGCAGAACCGGACGGGCAGGCGGAGACGGAGAAGTGTTGACACTGTTGTCATACCCAGAAGAACGGGATTACCGTAAGTTGACTAAGGGAATTAAAACCGTCCAAAAAGTGTGGTATAAAGGTCATCTTGCAGAAGGAAATTCAAAAACGATTGCAGCTCCTAAAAAGAAATAAGACAAGCGCAAGAAGTCTATATATGTTAAATAAATAACACGTCTGTTAATTAACTGAAAATAACCAGTAAATAACTTAATTACGACCCCGGCCGCACTTGTATAGTCGCGCTTTGGGGTCGCTTTGGATTGAATGACTTCTAGTACGATAACCGATAGATCTGGATGTGTAGGGATGCGACTTTGTCGCATCCCTACACATTTTTTTCGGTAATCGAATGGTTGTCCTTCATACGTCGGGCACTTACACTCTCCATAGAATGTCATCTATTCTTTTCTTCCAAAACAACCGCATTTTTCACTTGAACATTGGAGGAACGCGACAGGCAACTATTCACATCAGGAGTCCTAGTAAATCTGTCACGAATAGGTAACCGAAAGCAGTCCGAAAAAATTTCAGTGAAAATGGAGGTTATTAAGCACTTCTCGCCAGTATTTTTTGCGAATATATGGTTAATTAACAGACGGGAATTCATAAGTACTTATGTATCGAGCGAAAGCGCCGTAGAAGGTGTAACCGAAGCCCTAAGACTTGTTGGCTTAGCTGCTTGGCTTAAAGGTGGAAGGCATCCCTCTAGCGCTGTAGTAATTTGAATAGAGATCTTTATTGCAACCTGTATAGAAAATAATTAAAAGAGCTGCCCTGGAATCCAAGTAGATCGGATTTCCAGGGACAGCCCTTTTTTAAAAGAAAAAAGGTATGATTTTTTCAGCATGGAACAATGTCTAGCTCCCGGCGCATTGCGCTTTTCTCATTATTATAGTTGTGTCAAAATAATTGGTTCGCCTTTTGTGACGATAATTGTATGCTCGATTTGAGCTACAAGAGATTTGTCTGGTGTGATGAACGTCCAGCCATCTCCTGATTCGATGATATGCTCCGCCTTTTCAGAGATGAACGGTTCAACTGCGAGAACCATTCCTTCTTTTAAAAGCGTCTTATCCCAAGCATCATAATAGTTGAGTACATGTGATGGTTCTTCGTGTAACGCTTTGCCAATACCATGGCCAGTCAAGTTTTTGATCACTTTCAAGCCGTTTTCTTTGGCCTCACGTTCGACTGCTTTGCCAATTTGGTTTAAACTAGCACCTGCTTTAACCTTCGTCATTGCTCGTTCAAAAGCACTTTTTGCCACATCGCATAATTGTTGTTTCTTGTCGTCGTGTGTACCAACGACAAAAGAAATACCTGTATCAGCAAAATAACCATTATAGGATCCGGAGACATCAATATTAACTAGATCTCCGTCTTCAATGATTCGTGAACCCGGCATGCCGTGGGCAACCTCACTATTGACGCTGATGCATGTAAAACCTGGAAAATCGTATTCTGCGATTGGTGCTGAAATCGCACCTTTTTCTTCGAATAGTCGTCCTCCGATATCATCTATTTCTTTTGTAGTTTTACCGGGGATAGTTGCTTCTTTCATTGCGTCCCTAATTTCAGCAACGATTTTCCCAATCTTTTTTAACGCTTCAATTTCATGTTCAGTTTTTGCGATCATTATGGACAAATCCCTTCTTCCGTTCATTCATTTCCATACCATACTATATCATAATGAGCTGAACAAAAAAGCCTGCAAACTTAAAAAAACGTTGGCAGACTGTCAAGTTATTTTCTTGAGATTGTTGAGCTGGTTGTTTTTTTTTCTTTCATTACTTTGCGAACAATCGGATAGACGATAGGCGCAAATTTAATAGCGGTTTTTAATAACTTTCCAATATTCATTAAGTTTCACTCCTAAACAATTCATTTATTACTTATTTCCCGAAATGTGGATTTTATAAACATTCATCTCAATACTTTGATACCTTGAAACACATTCCAAATAAGAATGGCCAAAAGAAGTAGTCCATAGATAAGCATGAATAAGAAAGGTGTTAGTTGCCAAAAACCAAAGTTGCCACCCATCATTCCATTCATGTTGTTGGTATAGGAAAACATTGAAAAAGAAAAAATGATTAATCCTGCAATAAGAAGTATAACAGGAACAAGATGTGAAACGAAAGAACGTTTGGCATGATGTTTTACTTCACGGTCACCCGAAACAAAATAAACGATGACGGGTACCAGCAAAGGTGAGAAGAAGACGCTAAAATAGCACAGGGCAGCTAGTAATTTACTGTTCGACATTTGGATTCCTCCATTTTACTTAACTATATAGGAAAATTACCATCCTTGTTAATCATCTTGCTTAAAGAATGGCCATCTTATACAATGTACTAGACAACTAAATAACTGGAACCACAGGGGGAGCCTATTTTGGCTGAGATTGGACAAGTCGTCCTGACCCTTAGAACCTGTAAGATTATTCTTGCGTAGGAATGTGGATGGAAACTGACATATTCGATGTCCCATCTATATTAGGGATGTCTTTTTTTGTGCCCACATCCTTCGCTAAACTAGTAGGGGGAGGAATTAGTATGAATCGGAAAAGACTTCAATTTTTACTTGAAGTGGCTATTTTAGGTGCGATTTCATTTATGCTTGATCAGATTGGTTTTAAAATGCCACAAGGCGGGTCTGTTACACTTTCGATGTTGCCAATTGTTATCATGGCATTCCGCAGGGGAGTTATTGGGGGAATGCTAACTGGCTTTGTTAGTGGGTTATTGCAACTGATGATGGGTGGGTATGTCTTAAATGTGATACAAGCAGCGCTCGATTACTTCGTGGCTTACACGCTCGTAGGGGTGGCAGGCGTCACGCTTGCATGGCTGTTAAGCGGTAGAGCGAAAGGTGATAAAGGCTCAATGGTAAGGGCTATCGTAGTAGGTACAGTTATCGGGGGCCTTCTTCGATACCTAATCCACTTCATCGGTGGAATCGTTTTCTTTGCATCCTCAGCACCAGAGGGACAACCTGTATGGCTTTATTCACTCGTATACAATGGAAGTTACATGATTCCTTCAGTACTATTATCAGCAATTGTTGCATCATTAATATTCACTACAGCACCGCGTCTCCTAGAACGCAAATGAAAAATCGCTGTCCTGCCCAATTTGGGAGGACGGCGATTTTTATTTGAATGTGAGTAATTTTCTTCTGAAGAATATGAATCCTGCTATTGTAGCTGCAAGAAATAGGGCTGCGGCAGAAACGAATAATTCATCTGCACCGTTTTTTACAGTGATACCAATAAATGCCCATATGAAGACCGCGCTAAACGCTATATCCGCATAATGGTATAAAAAATGAAGTGCGATAGCGGTCGCTATAGTTAAGTAGATAACAGTCCATAAAGGATCACTTAGCCCCCAGCCAGACCACTCATGCAACGTAAGGACGTAGCTGATGTTCGCAATGGTCGCCACAAAAGTCCATCCTAGATAGACAGCAATAGGAATTCTACCATAAAATTGATTTTCCAGATTAGGATAGGTGAAATAAAGGGTCAATAATGTTATAAGAAGCGCTAGAATAACAATAATTGTCCATCCGAAAAAGCCAAAATGCCAGAGCAGAATCCAAGCGATATTAAATAGGCAGCTGAACACAAACAAAACTACCCTCCGATTGAACAAAGCATGTTTAACCTTTCCTTTGTTGCGCATAAAGCTGTAAAGCCAGATAGAGACAAGCAGATAAATAACTGCCCAAATTGAAAAAACATAATCTGCAGGTGTAAATAGCACCGGTAAACTATTTGAGATTTCTCCGGTCGTTTTTCCATTGATAGGTATAATATTTGCAGCTGCATTGACAAGAACGACCACAATGAGCGAAAAAGTCATAATCATAAGTTTAAACATATTTAAATCCTCCTACTCAATAGTATACATATGAAAGGTGGAGCCTGCGAACGAAAGTATGAACCTTCCGTCACAATTGCTGTATTTCGCATACCGAATATTCATGTTATAATCAAGAAGTGTTTTTAGAAAATTTTGAATGAATTGAGGGGGAATTATAGTGACGCAAAAAACGTATTCAGAAACATGGGATCTAGATGTATTTTTTAAAGGAGGAAGTGGTTCAATTGAACTGCGGACTCATTTAGATGGTGTAATAGAAAAGCTTGGCTCATTAGAAGAAACGGCTTCTGCATTTGAAGTTCCTCAATCAGCTGGTATGTCAAAAGAAGTTTTGGACCTTATTGAATCACTAAAAGATGTTGCACTTAACATGTCACAGGCGGGTGCCGTTATCGGTTGTTTCCTGGCGGCTGACACAACAGATAAAAAAGCACTGCAACTGCAAGGGGAAATTGGTTCAGTTGTTGCACGTTTCTCGACAGTCGGTCTTAAAATCCAGCAGACGCTAGCGAAAGCAGATGAAGATACATGGAATGGACTAATGGAATCAGGTGAATTGAAGGAATTTTCATTTGTTCTGAACGAGTGGCGTGAAGAGGTCAGCTTGAAACTGTCCGAAGAAGAAGAGAGTTTGATCACGTCACTAAGCGTAGACGGCTATCATGGTTGGGGACAGTTATACGACATGCTCGTTAATGATATTAAAATCAAAATCGAACTGGACGGAGAGGAAAAGGAACTTTCCGTTGGACAGGCAAATAACCTAAGTTCGCATGAGAATGCAGATGTGCGAAAGCGTTCATTCGAAGCATTGGAAGAAGCTTGGGAAGGGAAAGAAGACTTTTTCGCATCTGCATTAAATCATATTGCCGGCTTTAGGCTAGAAGTATACAAAAAACGTGGATGGGATTCTGTATTGAAAGAGCCGCTTCTCCGAAATAGAATGAGCCAAGAGACGCTCGATGCAATGTGGGGAGCAATTGGTGTAAATAAAGCACCATTTGTAGAATACTTGAACGTCAAGGCGAGAATGCTAGGTACTGACAAGCTGAACTGGTATGACACGGATGCACCAGTTACAGCATCGACCAAAAAGATGTCGTATCAAGAAGGGGCAGAATTCATCCTGAAACATTTTGGAGAATTTGGCCCGGAACTAGAAGAATTTTCTCGTCAGGCGTTTGAAGAGGGCTGGATTGAGGCGGAAGATCGTCCGAACAAACGTCCAGGCGGTTTCTGTACAGGTATGCCTGTATCCGAGCAATCCCGTATATTCATGACTTACAGCGGAACAATGTCGAATGTTGCAACACTTGCCCATGAACTTGGTCACGCGTTCCATTCTTATGCACTGCGTCCAGTCCATTGGATGAACCGTCAATACGCAATGGGAGTAGCTGAAACGGCATCAACATTCGCAGAGATGATTGTCGCGGATGCTGCGGTTAAAGCAGCTGAAACAAAGGATGAGAAAATTGCCCTGCTAGAAGATAAAATTCAGCGCAGTGTTGCATTTTTTATGAATATCCATTCTAGATTCCTTTTTGAAACAAGGTTCTATGAAGAACGTAAAAGTGGAATCGTGCCCGCTGCAAGATTGAATGAGTTAATGGCAGAAGCGCAGAAAGAAGCTTATGGGGATGCTCTTGATACGGTCCATCCGCACTTCTGGGCGTCGAAACTCCATTTCTACATTACAGGCGTGCAATTCTACAACTTCCCGTACACGTTCGGATATTTGTTCTCCCTTAGTATTTATGCAAAAGCATTGGAAGATGGCGAAGGATTTGAACAGAAATATATGGCGCTTTTACGGGACACTGCGGTTATGAGTGTCGAAGACCTTGCGATGAAGCATCTAGGTGAGGATATTACGAAACAAGATTTTTGGGCAAAAGGCGTAGCACTATGCGTAAAAGATGTTGAGGAGTTCTTGGAACTTACTTTGGTAAAAGGGTGAATATAAATTGATTTTGCTTGAAGGGCAAACTTGTTATTTGCGAATATTGATAGAGGATGATGCTTTTAGCTTCACGGAATTGCTAACTGCAAATAAAGAATACTGGTCTATTTTCGAACCGCGGCATGAGAGTAGCTATTTTGCTGTTGCTGTACAGAGGGAGAAAATAAGGGAGTCGAACTATCAGATGAGGGACCGAAGGGAATACAACTTCGGTATCTTCGAAACTGCTACAAGTAGGCTAATTGGGCATATCTCGCTTTACAGCATTAAACGATTGCCATTTTCCAGCGGTTTCGTCGGCTATTCAATCGATAAGCATGAAACTGGTAAGGGGATAGGCACGGAAGCAGTTCGTCTTGTTACCCAGTTTGCTTTCGAGAAAGTTGCCTTACATCGGGTAGAGGCCTATGTTTCTCCCCGTAATGGCGGATCGTTAAGATTACTGGAGAAGGCAGGGTATTTCCAAGAGGGATTGTTACGGAAACTCCTTTATATTAATGGTGTCTGGGAAGACCATTATATCTACGCTATCGTGGAAGGCGATTTTTGAAAGGGCAAGATTTTCTTGAAAAGAATAGTAGCTAAAATAAAAAACCGGTTCCTGTAAAAAGGAATCGGCTTTTGTTTATTTCCCAGGAAATAAGTCGAATTTATTTTGTGGAATTATATTTGTATCCATCTACGATGATATCGAGCTTCCCAGTATCAGGATGGACGACAAGTCCGTGGACGGAAACTTTTTTATCCATAAGGGGATGATTACGAACAGCATCAACACTCATCTTGACGCTTTCAGTCACATCACCAAAACCATGGAGCCAATCTTCCATATCGACACCGGAGTATTTTAGCGTTTTGAGAATGTTTTCATCAATCCCACGATCAACCATCTTTTCTATGATTCGACCGGTATCGACTGAACTCATTCCACAATCATGATGGCCAACTACATAAATTTCATCAGCCTGTAATTCATAAACTGCTACTAGTAGGCTTCTCATAATACCGCCAAATGGGTGTGAGACTAGTGCACCGGCACTTTTAATAATCTTCGCATCGCCATTCTTTAAGTTCATCGCCTTAGGTAATAATTCAGTCAGTCTTGTATCCATACATGTCAAAATTACAATTCGCTTGTCGGGAAACTTTGTTGTTGCGTACTGTTCATATTGTTTTTCACCCACAAATGTATCATTAAAATCAAGGATCTCTGAAAGAATTGTCATCGTATACTCCTATTCTGCAAGCTTTTATTTATCATGCCAGATGATATGTAAAGAGAAAAGAGTTGCCTGTAGGCAACTCTTAGAATTTTATTTCTGGTTTTGGATCGATTGTTGTAGAATCAGCAGTGATCATGGCTGAAGAAAGAAAGTGCATTGTGAATGTTGCTGCTATACCTAAGCAAACCGTAAAACCTATAACTGTAGCGAACATTAAGCCCATATATATGACCCCTCTCTACATTGTGATTTCAGAACTATCTTTAGTATACAGTAAAAACCCAAATTGTTTAAGGGTTTCATGAAATGTTTTAAGTAATTGTGACGAATATTAGAAAGTCCAGTTGCCCCCACGGAACACAGGTTCAGAAGAGCCATCGTCTTTGATGCCATCAATATCCATTTCCTCAGAGCCAACCATGAAGTCTACATGAGTGATGCTTTGGTTCAAACCGTGTTTTTCTAAATCCTCTCGTGCCATCGTTTTGCCACCTTCTAAACAAAATGAATATGCGCTTCCGAGAGCAAAGTGATTAGAGGCATTTTCATCGAACAATGTATTATAGAAGAGTAGACCCGATTGTGAAATCGGGGAATCGTGTGGGACGAGTGCGACTTCACCGAGATGTTTTGCACCTTCATCTGTATCTATTAGACGTTGTAAAACTTCTCCGCCTTGTTCAGCTGAAACTTCAGTTACACGTCCATCTTTAAATGTTATTTTGAAGTTATCGATAATGTTTCCGCCGTAGCTTAACGGTTTTGTGCTTGATACATAGCCGTTGACACCGGTTTTCAAAGGAACAGTGAATACTTCTTCAGTCGGCATATTCGCCATAAAAGTGTGACCTTTCTCATTGATGCTGCCGGCTCCGCACCACAAGTGACCTTCAGGTAATTCAACGATTAGGTCAGTACCGGGCGCTGTGTAGTGAAGTTTGCGGTACCTTTTGTTATTCAGGTAATCGACTTTGGCATGCAAATTTTTGTCATGATTAACCCATTCTTGTATAGGATGTTGTTTGTCTGTACGTACTGCTTTAAAAATGGCTGTCCAAAGTGCTGATACTTGCTCTTCTTCCGTAAGTTCAGGGAACACTTTTGCTGCCCACGCTTTAGAAGGGACTGCGATTACAGTCCAGCTAATTTTATCAGACTGTACATACTGACGATATTTGTCGAGTGCCTGTCCAGCAGCTTTTTGAGTATCAGCAATACGAGACTGCTCGATCCCTTTTAACAAGTCTGGACTTTGGGAAACGATGCTCATGAATGCAGCACCTTTTTCTGCAAGCTGTTCACGCTCCATTACTTTCCACTCAGGAAATTCAGCAAAAGAATCAGTCGGTGCTTTTTCATAACGTAGTCTGGAAACAATATCGTCGGACCAATCGACAAACACTTGACGTGCACCTGCATCATAAGCTTTTTCGGTTATAAGACGAACAAATTCCATTGCTTCTGTTGAAGCATTGATATATAGATATTGGTTAGGTTGAATATTGACACCTACCTGTACTGCGAGTTCAGCATAGCGGGATAGTTGTTTTTCGAAAGTAGACATGAATAATTACTCCTTCCTTTATCTTCTATTAATAGTACCAATTTATTGTCCTGACCTGCAACGTTGAATTTATGATAAATTGTGACAGAATGAATTGTATCGAATATTTTTTACTTCTGTTCACCTAAAGAATAGGCTGAAGATGCCGAAATAAGAAGAAGAATGGAATATTTGGAGGGTCACCTATGGATTTATCAACAGTAATTGGTCTAGTACTAGGTTTTGTCGCACTTCTTGTCGGTATGACGATGAAAGGCGTCCCAGTGGATAGCCTATTTAATGTCGCAGCTATACTAATAATAATTGTAGGAACGGTTGCAGCTGTCGTCATTGCATTTCCGATGAATGAGTTAAAACGTGTACCTAAACTATTTGGTGTGCTTTTTAAAGAACAGAAACTTGCTTCCGATGCCGATATTATCCGTATGTTTTCAAGTTGGGCTGATATTGCACGACGTGAAGGATTATTATCGCTTGAGGCAAAAACTGACGAAATTAATGATCCGTTTTTGAAAAATGGTTTGGGTCTCGCAATTGATGGACAAAATGCCGATTATATTCGTGATGTGTTAAGTGAAGAAGTGGAAGCTATGGAAGATAGGCATTCTGCGGGAGCACAAATATTCTCACAAGCGGGGACTTACGCACCGACACTGGGCGTACTGGGAGCAGTGGTAGGTCTTATCGCAGCACTTGGAAATTTGAATGATATCGATGCACTTGGTCATGCGATTTCAGCAGCTTTTATTGCGACATTGCTTGGTATTTTTACTGGATATGTGCTTTGGCATCCATTTGCGAATAAATTAAAACGTAAATCGCACGAAGAGGTAAGGCAAAAGAAAATGATGATTGAAGGGGTCCTTTCGGTTCTTGAAGGGGAGGCACCACGCGTTATTGAGCAGAAACTTTCTTCATATCTGTCTGCGGAAGAACGCCGAAAGCTAGCCGTAATAAACAATGGCGATAAGGGGGCGGGAGAGTTTGTCGAAGAGACGTAAGAGAAAAAAGGATAATAACCATATAGATGAGTCCTGGCTATTGCCATACTCCGACCTTATGACTCTTCTTCTCGCCTTATTTATCGTCCTGTTTGCCTCAAGTTCAGTAGATGAAGCTAAACTTAAACAGATGTCAGCAGTATTCGGTGAAATATTTGATAGTGGGCAGGGCGTGATGGATAATGCAGGACCTTCAGTTGTGCCTATACCGAAAGACTCCATTGGGACTAATGAGGAAAACTCATCCTACTTGGAAGATCAGAAATCCCTTAGTGAGATTCAGGAGCGGGTAGATGAATATATTGCTGTAAATGAATTGGAAAATCAATTCGAAACGAAAATGACGGACGAAGGTTTGATGGTTACGATTAGGGATAGTATCCTATTTAGTCCAGGTATGGCGGATATCAAGCCTGAGTATAAAGGGATTGCAGATGATATTGCAGAACTTCTTGTTTTTGACCCACCCCGTCATATCGTTGTCACTGGTCACACGGATAATATTCCTATTAAAAATGCTCAGTTCCAATCTAACTGGGAACTTAGTGTGATGAGAGCTGTGAATTTCTTGAAAAGTATTGTGAAAAATGAAGAAATCAATCCACTTTTATTCAGTGCAAAAGGGTACGGTGAGTTCCAACCACTCGAATCAAATGCAACAGCTGAGGGACGAAGTAAGAACCGTCGGGTAGAAGTACTTATCCAACCACTCGTACTAAAAGATGGAACTGCATTTGAATGAAATTCAAAAAAAGATTCACCGGTAAACTCATACCGGTGAATCTCTTTTTAGATTACTTAACTTCTTAGCGTACCGAGTTCAGCTGCAATTGCCTGCATTTCATTCGGTGTAATAGTAGTACGTTTCATGACCATTTTGTACATGTAGTGCAAGTCATCATATTTAGTGGTACTAAAATTCTCCGGGTTCATAGCGGCTGAATTAACCATACGAAGTTTTTCTGTGATTTTGTCAATCATATAAGAAATATTTTCTGGTGTCGGGTTAGATAAATCCATAGTATTGTCCACCTTTCGATAAGCTTTGGACCTATCATTTCATTATTCTCCCGGACTGTCAAATCGAATAGGAGATCAGCCTCGTTTAGCGGCTTCTCTTTCCTCTTTAAGTTTTGCATTGAACCGTTTTGTTTCAAAGACGATGACCCCAGATAACCCAAGCAGCCCAATTAAGTTCGGTATTGCCATGAGTCCGTTCATCACGTCAGCGAATAACCAAACAGCATCAAGAGTCGCTGTAGCACCTACAAAGATGACTGCGATAAATACGACACGGTAGTAGATTAGAACTTTAGGATTTGGGAATAGGTATTGGAAACACTTCTCTCCATAATAAGCCCAACCGAAAATTGTTGATGTAGCAAAGAATATCAATCCAATTGCAACAACAATTGGTCCCGCACCACCAAGGAACTCACCGAACGCGGCAGCTGTGAGCGAGCCGGCTTCAATGCTCTTGTCTTTCCACATGCCAGACATGACGATTGTCACACCGGTGATTGAACAGATAACTAGAGTGTCGAATAATACTTGTGTCATAGAAACGAGTGCTTGACGACCTGGTAAGTCAGTTCTGGCCGCAGCAGCAGCAATCGGAGCAGATCCAAGACCTGCTTCATTAGAAAAGAGACCACGTGCTACCCCGAAACGGATCGCCGCACCGATTGCTCCCCCAACAGCCGCTTCACCGGTAAATGCAAATTTGAATATAGTTGCAAAAGCCTCTGGAATAAGGTTGATGTTCATAATCATTACTATTAAACCGGCGATTAAATAAAAACCCGCCATTACAGGAACGAAAAATGATGTAACTTTACCAATCGTTTTTATCCCGCCAATAATAACCATTCCGCCTAGAACAACAAGAACGATTCCTGTAATCCAATGTGGGACACTAAACGTTGAGTTCAAGACATCGGCAACTGCTTTCGATTGTGTTCCGTTACCAATACCAAACGCTGCGATTGCACCGAAGATGGCGAACAAAACGCCGAGCCATTTCATTTTTAGACCGTGTTCAAGATAGTACATTGGCCCTCCAGCCATTTGTCCATTAGCATCCTTGACGCGATATTTAACTGCGAGAATTGCTTCTCCATATTTTGTAGCCATCCCGAAGAATCCGGCCATCCACATCCAGAACACTGCTCCTGGTCCGCCGAAATAAATGGCTGTCGCAACTCCGACTATATTCCCTACACCGACTGTGGCGGCCATTGCTGTCATCAGTGCCTGGAAGTGGGAAATATCGCCTTCTGATGTTTTATCCTGATTTTTAGAGAAAACGAGTTTTAATGCATAAGGTAACATACGTACTTGAATAAGTCCTAGTCTTACTGTTAAAAAGATACCCGTTCCGACAAGAAGGATAAGCAAAGGCGGTCCCCAAATAAATCCGCTAGCCTTATCTAAAAAAGCTGTTAATCCATCCATACCATTACCCCCAATTATGTTGTTATACGTGCAACCTTAAACACCCCTAATTTGAATAAACCTCACATCCTCTCAGTCTCTCTATTTCGCCATCCTTATTGTTAATATTCCGAAATTTCACAGCTTTCGTCAAGCTTTATTTTAAAAGTCTGACATATAGTTTGACTTTCCTACTTCTGGGGTATAATTCTCTATACGAAAGAGATTGAATTGGAGGGCTTTTTATGAGTAATAGCAAATTTGGTACATTTATTATTGTGGGTGCACTTACAGGTGCGGTTGTAAGTATGTTTGATCGGAGTACTCGAAAACATATAGTAAGGAAATCAACTACTTGTATAAGGGAAACGAAGTATTATGTGAAAAATCCCGATGTGCTCAAATGGAAATTAGATGAAAAGAAAGAAAAGTATAAGTCTGTCTTCGAGCAGCTATCAGGTGATGTATCATACATTAAAGCTCAGGTAGAGGAGTTAAAAACACTCACGCCGCAAGTGAAAGGTCTAGTCATGGATACGAAGGATACATTTGTTGAGTCAAAAGATGAATACAAGTCAATTGTAAGTGAAACGCCTTTACAGGTGAAAACTGACTTGGAAAAGTAAACAGTATTGAAAGGGGTGACGAAAGTTTGAAGAATAATGAACGATCAGCACCTATGCCAATTCAAGAAGACAAATCTAAGAAGAAAGTAGATGGCTTTATGGCAGATTCTGCAGCCATGAAGTTTTTCGATGATGTAAAAGAAGGCGGGCTTGAGGAATTTGACGTCACGACAACAAACGGTTTTTTGAAAGAACTTCTTGTCCGGATAAAGAAAGTCGATATAACGGGTCTTGGCTCGCAACTCGCCTTCTTTTTCCTTTTGTCTCTTTTTCCTCTATTAATCTTTATAATGACGTTGCTACCTTACTTAAACTTTAACCAAGCTGAAGTATTCTTATTGATACGAGATTATGCACCTGAGAGCGTTGCTATGCTAATCGAGGACACATTAAACGAAATCTTGAAAAACCGTAATGGTGGCTTACTATCAATTGGTGCACTTGCAACGGTGTGGTCAGCATCTAAAGGCATGAATGCACTTACGAAAGCTTTGAATCGATCTTATTTTACGGAAGAATCACGTTCGTTCATCATAGCCCGCGGTATGTCGGTTGTCTTTACTGTCATGCTAATTGCTGTACTGGTAGTGGCATTAGTATTACCGGTGTTCGGACAACAAATTGGAGTTCTTGCATTCTCTTACATGGGGTTGGAGGAAGGTTTCCTTACTTTATGGAATGGTTTACGTTGGATAGTACCGCCCGTACTTATTTTCTTTGTATTTTCACTTATCTATTGGCTAGTACCTAATTTGAAAATCCGATTTAAAAGTGTATTACCTGGGGCACTATTTGCGACAGTTGGTTGGATTATAACATCTCTTGGATTCTCCTTCTATGTTGGTAGCTATGGTAATTATTCGAGTACTTATGGAAGTATTGGAGCAATTATTGTATTAATGATGTGGCTATACTTCTCTGCGATTATTCTGATGCTTGGTGGTCAGCTTAATGCCGTCACGTTGGAGAGAACTCAGTTGATGAAAGCTAAAGCAAAAAGCAATGCAGTCATGTAACATGATGCATTGCTTTTGTTCTATAAAAAGGCGCCTTTGCTGGTTATTACTGGGCGTCTATTTCATCAATACAGTTTGTAAGGAAGTTATTGACGATTATACCGAACAGCTTCAAATTTCAACTGATTTAGGTTTGCGAGTAGGTCATAAAACCGAAGAGTCTTTTTTCTTTGGCTATAATACGTATATTGCGATGTATGATTAATTATAGCGCATGGAGACTGAAACAGTGCTCGGGGATACAGATTACTCCACTACCCCCTTGTATAGTTGCGCTTTTGGATTACTTTGGATTGAATGACTTCTATTACGATTACCGAGATGGCTGGATGTGTAGGGATGCGACTTTGTCGCATCCCTACACATTTTTTTCGTTAATCGTATGGTTGTCCTTCATCCGTCGTGCTCCAAAAGCATAAGTACACAGAGTGCTGAAGCTTTTTGAGACGAAAGAATAGCTGGCTTCTTACCTAGAGAAAAGCCGCCAAAGATGCAATTTTGGCGGCTGATACTTTCTCTATGGTTTTTCTTATTTATATTAAAGAAGTGTCAATATCTATATGGCATCACATGATTAGATGCATAATCTTTGCTAAAAGAAAGCAAGGAACACATTGTACAACGTACAAGAGTGCCCGAAATTGCATCTTCGGGCACTTACACTCTTCATAGAATGTCATCTATTTTTCACTTGAACATTGTAGGAACCCGACAGGCAACTATTCACAACAGGAATGCTGAAAAAAGTGTGGCTAGAAGTGACTCCGTCACTTCTAGCCACACTAGGCCCCCCTCAGAAAATCTGTCATGAATAGTTAGCTGAAAGCGGTCCGAAAATAGTCCAGTAAAAATGGAGGTTATTAAGCCCTACTCACTAGATTTTCATGTGAATAAATGATTATTTAACAGACGTGATAGTTAATAATATTAATGGCTTATTCAATGCGATTAAGCATCCTGAGACCGTTTAAAATGACAAGGATAGTGCTACCTTCGTGGCCAATAACGCCAAGTGGCAGATCAACGACTTGCAGGAAGTTTGAAACAATCAAAACCATGATGACTGAAATGGAGAAGAAGACATTTTGTTTTACAATTCGTTGCATTTTACGAGATAGCTTGATGGCGTAAGAGATACGTCTCAAGTCATTTTGCATTAGAACGATATCTGCGGTTTCAAGTGCAACATCGGTACCTTCGCCCATTGCGATACCTGATGTTGCAGTAGCAAGTGCAGGTGCATCGTTGATCCCATCTCCGACCATTCCTACATTTTTGTACTCAACAAGGAGATGTTTCAAGTGATTAACTTTCATTTCAGGCAGACATTCTGCAACGAATGAATCGAGCCCGGCTTCTTTTGCTATAGCTGCAGCCGTTTTTTCATTATCACCTGTTAGCATGATTGTTAAAATACCTGCTTGCTTTAACTGACTTATTGCCTCGACAGCTTCAGAGCGCAATGTATCTCTTAGTGCCGCGGCAGCAATAATTCCCTTATCGTCTTTCATGAAGATTATTGTTTTACCTTCATCAGCTAGGGATAGGGCGATGCCTTGCTGAAACGCTTCTGCCAATTCTTTTCCGACAAAACGGGGGTTTCCTACGAGTAGTTCTCGTTTATTTACTAATGCTCGGATACCGTGCCCGGGTACATCTTCAATCTGAAGATTGCGTTCTAAAGTGATACCTTTTTCGAGCGCGTAATTAGTAATCGCAATAGCAAGCGGGTGATTCGATTCAGACTCGATACTTGCAAGTACCGCTAGCGTTTCAGTTGGGTCTGTGTCTTCTCGTACATAGAAGTCTGTCACAACGGGTTTACCATTCGTTAGTGTACCAGTTTTATCAAATGCAATTGCTTTGAGTGAACCCAAATGTTCTAGATGAACACCGCCTTTGAATAAAACACCTTTTCTTGCTCCGTTAGAGGCTGCGGCGAGTGTCGCTGGCATAATAGATGCGACTAATGCGCATGGGGAGGCAACGACGAGCAGGACAATAGCACGATAGATTGTAGTCGTCCAATCCCAACCGAAAAAATAATGAGGTAGAACCATCATAATAAGCACCATGATGATAACGGCTTTTACATAAGTTCCTTCAAAACGTTCGATAAATTGCTGTGAAGGTGATTTCTCACTCTGTGCACTTTGAACAAGTGTAATAATTTTTTGGAAAAGTGTTTCAGAACTAGGCTTTGTCATTCTTATTTTGATAGAACCGCTCAAATTGACTGTCCCGGCGAATAGTTCGTCACCAATTGCTTTTGTGACAGGAAGTGATTCGCCATTAATGGCAGACATATCGATGGAGGTAGTACCAAAAGTGATACTTCCGTCGACAGGGACCCTTTCGCCTGGTTTGACGAGTAGAATGGATCCAATCCTTAGGGAAGTAGTTGACACTTTGATAGTAGTCCCATCAGCTTGAATAAGCCACGCCTCTTCAGGCTGTAATTCCATAAGTGCTGAAATTTCCTTATGGCTTTTATTTAATGTATAGGTTTCAAGCGCACCACTGAGTGCAAAGATGAAAATTAGGACTGACCCTTCCGCCCAGTACCCTATTAATGCTGAGCCGATTGCCGCGAAAACCATTAGCATTTCAACATTCAGTTCTTTGTTATTAATTGTTTCTTCAATACCTTCCTTCGCTTTAGCGAACCCACCTATTAAAAAGGCGCTGATATAAAGGGGAGCAGAAAGGGTATCCAATCCGTTCTTACCAGCCATCCAAGCTGTAAGAATTAGTGTGCCTGACAGAATCACAGCAATCAATTCAAGATATACTGGCCAATCTATAGACGTTTTAGGCTGTTGTTCAGTGAGAGTAGTCATAGTTTTTTCCTCCTAATTGATAATGATAGTCAATTTCAAATGGTTCGTTAAAGTATGAAAGTCGGTTCCCATTGTTGGGAACCGACTAAATTCAATAGATGATAATTTATATCAGTTAATAATAATTATCGTTAATAATTTATAGTATATCCAAACGGAAAAGAAATAGATACTACTTTGTATTGAAGGTTGGGGGTTGAGGGAGTTAGAAGTGAGTGAGGTTTGTCGTAGAGTGCCCACTAGTTCACTTTACTTCACAAAATATGGATCTACTGATTATAAAAAAGCAGCTTATGCCGGGAATTAACCCGACATAAGCTGCTTTAATCAATTAGCTAAATACTTTCTCTTTAAACTGTCCGAGTTTTTCAAGAGAAGACTTGTCGACATCGGCGTGCAAGCTGTTACCATGCGAGTCCATCGTAACAACTGCGGTAAAATCTTTAACGCGCAGATGCCACATTGCTTCAGGTATACCGAATTGAAGAAGGTCAACACCTTCGACTTTTTTAATGCAATCGGCATAATACTGTGCTGCGCCACCGATTGCGTTCAAGTAGACGCCACCGTGTTCTTCGAGAGCGGCAAGAGTTTTCGGACCCATTCCACCTTTGCCTATGACAGCGCGAACCCCGAACTTTTTCATAATGTCGCCTTGATACGGTTCTTCACGGGCCGATGTTGTAGGTCCTGCAGCTTTGATTTCATAACTGCCATCTTCATTTTTCATGACTACGGGGCCACAATGATAAATGATTTGTCCATTAAGGTCGATAGGTGAGTCATTTTCTGATAAATATTTATGGATTGCATCACGCCCTGTATACATCATTCCGCTGATTTTGACGACATCGCCGACATTTAAATCACGAATCTGTTCTTCGGAAATCGGAGCTGTGAGCTCGACAGTGCGTGCAGATTGTTTTACTTCATCTTTCTTTGCATCATCTTCGGTGAAAGCAATTTTTTCACCGTCATTGTAATGCCAGTTCGTTATTTCACCAGAACTAGCATCGATATCGACAGCCATTCGGCGGTATGCCCAACAGTTATAAGCTACAGAAACATAGAAGCTTGCGGGGATCCGATGCATGACACCGATTTTGCAACCAAGTAAAGTAACTTCGCCTCCGAAGCCCATTGTCCCTATGCCGAGTTTGTTTGCTGATTCCAGGATATACTCTTCAAGTTCTGAAAGTTTTGGATTTGGATTCAAATCATCGACGTTACGGAAAAGCTGGTCTTTCGCAAGTTCATAACCTGAAGCGCGGTCTCCGCCGATTCCAACGCCGATGAAGCCTGCTGAACAACCTTGTCCTTGAGCTTGATAAACGGAGTGTAAAATACATTTACGGATACCATCAAGATCACGTCCTGCACGGCCAAGCCCATCGAGCTCTGCTGGCAGGCTATATTGAATGTTTTTATTTTCACAGCCGCCGCCTTTTAAAATAAGTTTCACTTCAATATGATCTTGTTCCCATTGTTCAAATTTTACGACTGGGACACCTGTACCGAGGTTGTCTCCACTATTATCACCTGTTAGCGAGTCGACAGAGTTCGGACGAAGTTTAGTGTCTTTTGTAGCTTGAACAATCGCGCGCTTAATCGCCGCTTTGATTTCAATCTGATTTACTCCGACTGGTGTTTTTATCTTGAACGTTGGCATGCCGGTATCCTGGCAGATGGGTGACATTTTCTCGTCAGCCATATTGATGTTTTTGGCAATTGTATCAAGACTCATCGCAGCTCGTGTGCCAGCGTCTTCAGACTCTCTGGCCGCCAGGATTTTTCGTCTCACGTCTTTAGGTAGGTTCGTCGATGTTTCACAAATGAGATCATACATGCTTTTTTCAATTTGTTCTATGTACATTCTCGATTTCCCCCAGTGGCATAGACTATTATTTATCTGATTTTATTTTTCCCATCTGTTCTTCAAGGTCGTCTAACAAGCTTATTAGCTGGTCAATTTCCTGTAGGTCTGCAGTTTCGGGTTCAATTGTTTCAAGTGTTTCGAGAAATTGATGAAGCCGTGTTTTTAATCCCTCAACATGTCCGTTATTTTGTGTAGTATTGTCCAATCCGTACACCTCTTTTCATTAGTATAATCGTAAACGAAAAAACGAAATTTATCAATGAAGGGGAATAGAACTTCTTATTAAATTGAATATTCTCGTTAACATAATCTTTACAATATAAAATCTATATGTTATGATTCATTTAATTAAACGAAAGGGAGGATGGCAGAAGGGCAATCAAAACGAAAACTAAGGAGGTTGAGAACTTTAATAGTAAAAAGTTAAGCTCAACTATGTAGGGGTCGTTGTACCAAAAGTTAGTGATTTGCAATTGAAGTTTCAAATCAAATGGAGACAGCATCAGTGATAGCTGAACAAAATTTTTAGAAGGGTAGCGAGAATAGGGTAAAGTCGAAGTGAAGAAAATTAAGAAGGAGGGGATTCGTAAGTGTCCGCTGGCAATATGCCAAGAGACGAATACGACTTATGCAGATAGAAAGTGAAGGTTCAATTCATACGTAAAGGCTCAGCCGTAATCTGACAATCAGATATGGACTGGGCCTTTATATTTTTTTGCGTTATCACCGTTTACTTGTGCTAAAATCATGCAATGATCTACAAGGCGGGGAGTGGAAGGAATATGGACACTTTTTCACAAATAGAGAAGAGACGGTTTTGGATACTTGTTATTATTGTATCTATTTCTGGATTTTCACAAGGAATGCTGTTGCCACTTATTTCGGCTATCTTCGAAAGAGATGGTGTTACGAGTTCGATGAATGGTTTGAATGCCACGGCTTTATACATAGGAACATTACTTGTTTCACCGTTCATGGAGGCACCACTTCGTCGTTTTGGTTATAAGCCGATTATTATTTTGGGGGGCATGCTTGTTTTTATATCATTGATGCTGTTCCCATTATGGAAAAGTGTTGTATTTTGGTACGTGCTGAGGTTATTAATTGGTATCGGGGATCACGCACTTCATTTTTCAACTCAAACATGGATTACAAGTTTCTCACCGCAACAAAGGTTAGGACGCAATATTGCGATTTACGGATTGTCATTCGGAGTTGGATTTGCGGCAGGTCCATTGTTTGCTCCACTTGTTAATGTATTCGAAGGCTTACCGTTTATTGTATCGGGGATGCTGTGCATGCTTGCATGGTCACTTGTCTTCATGTTGAAAAATGATTTCCCGGATATTATTAAAGGGAAGTCTGGTAATGAACGATTTTTCGCTCGATTCAAAAGAACAATGGCCGTTGCTTGGCTTGCTTTCCTCGGACCATTTGGATACGGTTTTCTTGAGTCAACGCTTAATGCGATGTATCCAGTGTATGCACTCAGAAGCGGAGTCGAATTTACGTCTGTAACGATTATTCTCGCCTCGTTTTCTATTGGGGGTATTATTTCACAGTTACCTTTAGGGATGTTATCAGACAAGATAGGAAGAAGCCCGGTCTTTCTCGTAGCACTGGGAGGCGGATCCATCTCATTTTTCATTGCAAGCACTGTTGAAACATCTATACCTGCTGTTATGACTATGTTTTTCATTGCGGGACTTTTTTCTGGATCGATTTTTTCACTCGGTATATCGTATATGTCCGATTTGACACCGAAGCATCTGTTGCCGACCGGGAACCTGCTATGTGGAATTTTCTTTAGCCTAGGCAGTTTGACGGGACCCTTTCTAGGTGGTCTTTTTCTTGAGCTTGATGCAGGCTTCAGTTTTCTTGTTTTGATTTCACTGTTTTTGGCTGTATTGTTCATCATATCAATTATTGGCAAGATGAAACAGAGCCAGGCTTTAGCATAATAAAAAGCGTCCATTCAGCGGACGCTTTTGTTCTTTTCAAGGAAATTACTAAGTCTCGTACTGTGGATAAGTTGTAAACTAGAGATTTTACCTCTAGACTCCAACGCCTAGTCACTGGGCCAACGGGATGTAGGTCATGCAGCTGGGAGGGATTGAACTACATCCCTCCTTGTTGCCACGGGAAGAGGCGCATTGCGCTTTTCTTATTACCTCAAAATCGAGTTAACATTTTCATATTCCAAAACAAGATCATCAAGCGTTTGGAAAGTGTAACCCGCTTTCTTGGCGTCTTGGATAAAGGATGGTAAAGCTTGTGCATTATCAGGTGAAACCGTGTGCATTAAAATAACAGCACCGGGATGAAGTTGGTTCATCAGTTCATTGTAAGCAAAGTCACGGCCTTTAGGTTTATCGGCGTACCAGTCGATGAATGCGACTGACCAAAATATATGCCTGTATCCGAGTTCGTTACCTTTGGCGAGGACTTTATCATTGAATACGCCTTCAGGAGGCCTTGTGTAGTATGTTCGTTTGAGTCCAGTTACTTCATTCAACAGCGTGTCAAATTTGGTCCATTCTTCTTCCATTCTCTGTTCAGATACATTGGCCAGATTCGGGTGTCCATACGTGTGGTTGCCGATTCCATGACCTTCCGCAATCATTCTTTTTACGAGTGGCAAGGCACTTTTTAAATAATGTCCCGTGAGAAAGAAAGTTGCTGGAGCATCTTCTTTTTTCAATGTATCCAAAATACTTTCGGTATAACCGTTTTCATAGCCGTTATCAAACGTCAAATAGACAATCTTTTCGTCTGGCTTTCCTTTATAAATGGCTCCATGT
Source organism: Sporosarcina sp. ANT_H38 (assembly GCF_008369195.1). Classification (GTDB taxonomy): domain Bacteria; phylum Bacillota; class Bacilli; order Bacillales_A; family Planococcaceae; genus Sporosarcina. The sequence goes on from NZ_VOBC01000005.1 coordinate 112,052, forward strand.
TTATCAAGCATTGAGTCGAGTGCATCACCAGCATTAGGCTGGTTTCCCCCTGTAGCTTTCTTGAAGCCCCAATGAAATTCATCCGCTTTGGCGGAAAATGGATTAAAAACAAATCCAATCATTACGATAAAAGTCGCCAATAAAATACCTGGACCATGTTTTTTTATCATCAAAAACGCACCTTTCCTTTTAGGGTAGGATGCGCAGATGAAGTCGAACTATACGTCTTTATTATACAAATCATTCAGTGCTGACTCTAGTGTCGGATAATGAAATTTAAAGCCGTTGTCTAGTAATTTTTCTGGTAAGACATGTTGACCTTCTAAAACGAGCGCGCTTTTTTTACCAAGTACTATTTTCATTGCGAATGAAGGTACTGGAATCCAGTGTGGTCTATTTAACACTGAACCGATTGTTTTACCAAAGTATTTCATTCGTTTTGGAAATGGTGATGTGACGTTTACAGGTCCGTATAAACTTGTATTGTCGAGTGCAAATGCGATTCCACGCGTGACATCTTTTATATGCACCCAAGACACCCGCTGATTGCCTGTTCCAACAGTTCCGCCTGCAAATAATTTGTACGGTAACACCATAAGTGGCAACGCACCTCCGTCAAGTCCGAGTATGACTCCGAACCTCATGAAAACGACACGTATGCCTTCAGATTCTACTGATGCCGCCTTCTTCTCCCAGTCCATTACAGTCCGACCAAGAAAGTCGTCCGCATAGTCTTGGGATTCTTCTGTATAGACATTGTCTTCTGATGCGCGGTAGATACCAATTGCACTGGCGTTGATAAGTACAGCTGGCTTTGTTTGTAAAGCAGAGATGATTCGCAGCAATTCATCGGTCGCTTCCATTCGGCTAGCATAAATTTGATTACGATGCTTAGTGGTCCAACGCCCTTTATTGATGGACACGCCGGCAAGGTTGATAAAGGCATCAGCGGAATTAATCTCATTTTCCGGAAAAATGCCTTTCTGAAGCCATTTGACGTATTTTATATTGCCATCAATCTTACTTTCTTTCCTAGATAAAATTATAATTTCATGTCCTTCATTCAATAAAGTATCCGTTAATTTCTGTCCGACGAAACCTGACCCACCTGCAATGACGATTTTCATTTTCAGACACCCCCATTAGGATTCTATACCCTATAATGAAACCAATTAAGCTGAAGCACAAGGACGGAACATGTATACTAAATAGAAAGCAGAGGAGGCGTGTTAAAAGTGCCTGTTATTACTAAAATATCACAACAGAAAAAAGATCTAGAACGATACAATATTTTCCTAGAAGAAAAGTATGCATTCAGTGTCCATGAATCGGTCCTTGTTAAATTCGGTTTAACGAAAGGGATGTCCCTTGAAGACTGGTCTATTGACGAGATGGTCTATGAGGATGAGATACGAAAAGCGTTCAACCGGGCACTCCATTATCTTGGTTTCAGAATGCGCAGTGAGTTTGAAGTGAAGAAAAAACTTTTGGAATTGGGATATGGGGAAGCAATTGTATTAGAAGCACTCGTGAAGTTGAAAAGTCTTGGATTTCTAAATGATGAAACCTATTCAGAAGCACTTCTTCAAACACAGAAAAATTCATCCAGTAAAGGTCCAAAAGCAATTCAGCAAGAGATGCATAAAAAAGGGATAGGGAAGGAATTACAGATCAAAGTGCTTGAATCTTATTCGGAAGATGACCAGCTTAAAATCGCAACGAAACTTGCAGAGAAGACGGCAAATTCAAATCGTTCTGTAGCCCCGGCCCAATTAAAACAAAAAATCCAAAATACATTGCTTCGAAAAGGGTATTCATTCGAGCTTATTAAACAAGCACTTGCGAATATTAACTTTGATCGCGAAGAAGATGAATGGACATCCATTGCTGATTCAATCGGAGAGAAAGCATGGCGACGCTATAGTTCGAAGTTTAGTGGACGAGACTTGAATGATAAAGTGAAACAGGCGATGTATCAAAAAGGCATCCCGTTTGAGCGCATCGATCATTTCATTGATAAAAAGGAGAATGAAGAAGATGGAGATTGAAAAAAAATATAGTGCAATGACAGAGCATGAATTACGCACAGAAATCGGAAGACTGCGGGAAAAAGCACGCAAAGCCGAGCAATTGGGTATCCTTAATGAGTATGCAGTTTACCAAAGGAAAATGGTTATGGCACAATCATATTTAATTGATCCAAGTACAATAGTGCCTGGTGAGATGTACCGAATTGATGGAGACGAAGGTATGTTTTTTCAAGTCGACTACTTAAAAGGCCGTTTTGCCTGGGGTTACAGACTAGGTGGCGAACGTGCGGATGAAGCGTTGCCGATAGCCATGCTAAAGTCAGTAAAAGAAGGAAAGTAAAAAGGCTATAGGCAGTAATTCCTGTCCATAGCCTTCGTATCAATTCTTTCTAAGATTCTTATTTCTTTTGATTGTCGAGCTTTAGGCATTAGCTCCTCGGGTGAGGCAGAGCATACGGGTTATGCAATGCCTTCCGTTGTTCTTAAGAATTAGATGCTAAGTTAAGTTTTTTTCGTAACTTGTCCTCGGAAAAAATCCAACCTGTAAATGAATTAATGACGTTCAGCTCCTTGTCGATATGTGCAACCGCCACAAATGTGTAATAGCCTTTGCTCCGGTAACGAAGATCGATTAGGCGTACTTCGCAGATGTCCCCGATGTATGTGACAGACCATCTATAGATGGGGGAGAAAGATGTGAACGCTTTGATGTTTTTATCGTTCATGGCCACATCAATCTCTGGGGACTTTTGCATAGGTTCCCGTTCAAAGCGGTCATAAATAGTAACGGACCTTCCATAAGCTCGCCCAACGTAATGGCACTCCTTTGAAGATGCAGCTACCCTCCATTGGAGGAAGCGCATTGTTGGTGCAATAATAACTTCCGTTGCATTTGGGATGGTATTGTAGACGGCTTTTTTTACGGCTGATTTGATCGCGAAGCGCAATAAATAGTAAAAGAAGATTATCACGTATGTTGTCAAAATCGTATAGACCGGATTTGCGCCCATTGCCCAAATAATTATCGCTATGGCATGCAAAATGAAAATAATTGGATCGAACGTGTTAATGACACCGATAGCAACCCACTTGTTAGAAAACGGCCGCAATGCCTGCGTTCCATAAGAATTGAAAATATCGACAAATACATGTAGAAAGACGGCTAAAAAGGTCCAAGCCCAAACATGTATGAAACTTGCTTCTGGGATTAAAAATGACATGAGTATTGTTATGATTAGCGGCCATAATAATACCGCAGGAATCGAATGTGTAATCCCTCTATGGTGCCGTATATAGACAGCGTTATTTCTTAATTTTAATATGGTATCGACATCCGGGATAATTGAGCCGACAATGACACTTGCAACCACGGCACTCATTGTCGAACTATCTGTTAAAACGACAGGATCCGCCAATGCGAGGCCACCAAGTGCGACTCCCATAACAATATGTGTTCCAGTATCCAAATGATCACTCCTTTTGCCTGAACCGTCGTACCAAGCATTGGACAGACTTTTTAAAAATCGTATACATATCAATACCCTTTTATGCTCAATGATAAGCATATGCGATAAGGAGGAAATGATGCAAATAATAGTGAAGAAAGACGAATTTCGCGAAGCTCTTCTTTCCTGGTATCGTCGTGAAAAAAGAGATTTACCTTGGCGGAGAACGTCGAATCCATATTATATATGGGTTTCTGAAGTGATGTTGCAACAAACAAGGGTTGATACGGTTATTCCCTATTATGAGAGGTTTATCGAAAGCTTTCCGACGATGGAAGCACTTGCGGAAGCGGAAGAAAACGATTTATTGAAAATGTGGGAAGGCCTCGGTTATTACTCGAGGGCGAGAAATTTACAAGCGGGTGTAAGAGAAGTAGTGTCGGATTACGGCGGAGAAGTACCTTCGAACCGTACTGAGATTTCCAATTTAAAAGGAGTAGGCCCATATACTGCAGGAGCAGTTCTTAGTATTGCATATGGCGTTCCTGAGCATGCGATAGATGGTAATGTTATGCGTGTGATGTCCAGGCTAGTTCTTATAGAAGAGGATATTTCAATACCACGTACAAAAAAGATTTTTGAAACGGTGGTCATGGATTTAATCGACAAAGAAGATCCGTCTTCGTTCAACCAAGGACTGATGGAGCTAGGGGCGACAATTTGTACTCCGAAACCGAAGTGTCTTCTTTGTCCAGTTCGAGATTTTTGTTTAGCTTTCCAAGAAGGCAAGCAAGAAGAATTACCTGTAAAAACGAAGAAAACAAAAATGAAAATTATACCTGTTGCATCATTTGTAATTCGAAATCGCCAAGGTGAGTGGTTACTACGGCAGCGTCCTGCGAAAGGTTTGCTTGCAGGTTTGTGGGAGTTTCCAATGGCCGAGCCAGTGGATAATAAAACACCACAAGAAGTGGCCAGTGAACATTTTGGTTTCGAGCTAAAGGGTGTAGTTGATATACTATCTTTCAAACATATATTTTCCCATTTGACGTGGGAGATGAAAAGCTTCGGAGCATGGATTGAAAAAACAGATACAATTCCTGAAGGTTACCAATTTTTCACACAGGAAGAAGTAGAGGCGTTGCCAAAACCTGTGCCGGTATTAAAAATTTGGGATGAGATTAAACGAGGAGGACTAAAATAATGGTTGAAAATAAAGTAGCAATGGTGACGGGAAGTTCCAGGGGATTAGGAAAAGCACTTGCAATTGAACTCGCAAAAGAAGGCTATGATATTGTTGTGAATTATGCACGAAGTCGGTCTGCCGCGGAAGAAACGGTGAAAGAAATTGAGGCACTAGGCAGGAAAGCAATTATGATTCGTGCAAATGTTGGTGATGTTAAAAAACTTCGTACAATGTTTGAACAAGTAAAAGAGGAATTCGGGCGTTTAGATGTATTTGTATCGAACGCAGCATCAGGTGTTTTGCGTCCGATTATGGAACTAGAAGAGACGCACTGGGACTGGACGATGAACATCAATGCGAAAGCAATGCTGTTTGGCGCACAAGAAGCTGCAAAACTGATGGATAAAGGCGGGAAAATTCTCGGAGTCAGTTCGCTTGGATCTATTCGATATCTCGAAAATTATACGACAGTAGGCGTTTCGAAGGCTGCAATTGAATCGCTTACGCGGTATCTTGCTGTCGAACTTGCACCACTAGGAATTGCGGTAAATACTGTTTCGGGCGGCGCGCTTGATACCGAAGCACTGAAACATTTCCCTAATCGTAATGAATTGCTGGAAGACGCACGTATTAATACGCCTGCGGGACGTATGGTTGAAATTGATGACATGGTGAAAGCTGCGATGTTCCTAATTTCAGCGGATTCGGATATGATTCGCGGACAGACAATTATTGTCGATGGTGGGCGTTCAATTTTACTGTAAAAATTTCCATGTGAATAAAAAATGTCTCTTTGCACATGATAGGTGTACGGAGGTGAAAATCCATTGCCAAAAAACAACCCGAATCAAACTGATACAAATCAAGTAAGAAAACAGAACAAACAATCACAACAACAAATGCAAAATCAAAATCCAAATGCGATGACTGAGGAGTTTGGTTCCGAAACTGATGTTAATCAAGTTAGGAAACAAAACCAGCAATCCGAAGCAAACAAAAGAAATGCTTCTGGACAGCGCGCGAATCAGTTCGAGAACGGTTCTAAATAAGTAAATGGATACCGCCGGCTGGCAGGAGCGTTACGCTCCTGCCAGTTTTTTTATTTCTTGGAAACTATAGAGTACTCGCCCTTTGGATATACTACAAAAGGCGATATTTTACGTTTAAATCTTAGTGACTTAAGGCTTTGAGGCACACAGGATGTGGGTTATACAACAGGAAGGAATTGAACTTCATTCTTCCTGGGCAAGAAACGCCGCTTCGCCAAGCTGTCTAATGCCTGTAAGGGCTGGACGGCGCCTTACGCTGTTCTTTTACCCACAAATTACGTTGCGAACGAAAAAAAGAGTTGAAAGGTTTCAAATAATACCGTTCTGTTGGTATAATGATGAAATATATATGGGCTTCGAAATTTTCCGGCAACCAAAAGGTGGGTTAATCATGACGATTGCTACAGAAGGAGAAACGATACAAGTACATAGTTATAAACATAATGGTAAAATCCATCGGGTTTGGCAGGAAACCGTAGTGTTGAAAGGAACGCGTAATATTGTCATCGGTGCGAATGAAAGGACGCTTGTTACAGAGTCGGACGGACGCACATGGCTGACACGTGAACCATCCATTTGCTATTTCCATGCTGAGCATTGGTTCAATATTATCTGTATGCTAAGGGAAGATGGCGTGTATTATTACATTAACATGAGCTCACCTTTCGTCTATGATAACAAATCATTAAAGTACATTGATTATGATCTGGATGTGAAAGTGTTTCCAGATATGACTTATATGATTCTTGATGAGGATGAATATGCTGAACACAGGAAAGAGATGGGCTATCCTGATGTCATCGATCAGATATTACAGAAGAATTTGGAAACCTTGTTAAGCTGGATTAAGCAGCGCAGGGGGCCGTTTGCTTCTGACTTCATTGAAGTATGGACTTCCAGATATGAGTTTTACAAGCAGGTCAAGAAAAGTAAGTGAACAGCCTGACCGCAAATGTTATGCGGTGGGCTTTTTCCTATAGGAGGCACGCTTGATGGGGGACAGTATTAAACGCTATATGAAGTTTGTGAAGCCGTATAATTGGCTAATCATACTTACAATACTCATCGGTATCGTGAAATTTGCGATTCCGTTATTCATTCCGCTACTGATGAAAATCGTAATCGATGACATAATCGGATCGGATACACTTACGAAGGTAGAGATGACGCGGCAATTGTTTTATTGGCTTGGCGGAACAGTACTTGTGTTCTTCATCGTCCGGCCGCCAGTTGAATATTATCGTCAATATTATGCCCAGTATGTGAGCAATAAGATTTTGTATGATATCCGGAAGGAACTATATTCGCATCTGCAAAAATTAAGTCTCAGCTATTATTCCAACACACGAGCTGGAGAAATTATTTCACGCGTTATAAATGACGTGGAGCAAACGAAAAACTTTGTCATGATTGGGCTCATGAATGTTTGGCTTGACCTCGCGACCATTATCATAGCCGTTATTATTATGCTGACAATGGATGTTCCGCTTACGCTTGTCACGCTTCTCGCATTCCCTTTTTATGCTTACAGCGTCAAGCATTTTTTCGGGAAGCTGAGAGAATTGACTGGCAAACGATCTCAAGCACTTGCGGATGTGCAAAGCTACTTGCATGAACGCGTTGCAGGTGTAAGTGTCATAAAAAGCTTTGCACTTGAAGAAGAGGAACAACAGCGTTTCGATAAAACGAATGGCAACTTCCTCGATAAAGCACTTGATCATACAAAGTGGAATGCGAAAGCCTTTGCTGTGGTAAATACAATTACCGATGTTGCACCCCTTCTTGTTCTTGCATACGCAGGTTATCAAGTCATCAATAATGATTTGTCTGTTGGGACGATGGTTGCGTTCATTGCATACATCGACAGGGTTTATAATCCGCTTCGAAGACTGGTCAATGCATCTACATCCCTTACGCAATCTTTCGCGTCTATGGACCGGGTCTTTGATTTGATGGAACAGGAGTATGATATTACAAACAAACCTGGTGCAAAAGAATTACCTCCTATTGATGGGGAAATCGAGTTCGATAATGTGAGCTTTACGTATGAAGAGGATGGGGATGCAGTCTTAAGTGGTATTAATTTCACTGTGAAACCAGGTGAAACAGTTGCATTTGTCGGTATGAGCGGCGGAGGGAAGTCGACAATTGTGGGTCTGATACCGAGGTTCCATGATGTAACGGGTGGTGCTGTGCGTATCGATGGACATGACTTGCGTGACGTCAATATTAAATCGCTACGCGACCAAATTGGAATTGTTTTACAAGACACAATATTGTTCAGTGATTCCGTAAAAAGTAATATACTGATGGGGAAATCAGATGCAACAGATGAAGAAGTGATTGCTGCTGCAAAAGCGGCGAACGCGCATGATTTCATTGAAACACTGCCCCTTGGGTACGATACAAAAGTAGGAGAGCGGGGAGTTAAGCTGTCGGGTGGTCAAAAGCAACGCATTGCAATCGCTCGTGTCTTCTTGAAAAACCCACCACTCCTTATTTTGGATGAAGCGACATCAGCGCTTGACCTTGAAAGTGAAGCGCTCATTCAGGAATCGCTTGAAAGACTTGCGAATGAAAGAACAACACTTATCGTTGCGCACCGTTTATCGACGATAACACATGCAGATAAGATTTTCGTTATAGATTCAGGGAAGTTAAAAGAAATGGGTACGCACGATCAATTAATGAAGTTACAAGGAATTTACTATGGTTTGTTTCAGGTGCAAATACTTGGTAATTAAGAAATGAGATATGGTCAGATTTATAAAGAGTAGAGTGGCGAAGTTTTAACTTCGCTCAGTGGAAGTCTCCCACTTCTATAAGTGGTGAGGCCAAACCCCTGCTCAATAAAAGAAGGTAACCTAAGTACGCCGCAGGACCTGCACCCTGTAGGTCCGTTAATGTCACAGATTTTGAAGGAAGTTAATTGTCGCAAGGATGCGACGCTTTTAGGCTAACTTCCTTACTTGATCTGGACGCAAATATGCCGTGGCGCATTTGAAAATAGATGGAGGGGTTTTTATGAAAAGAATAAAGTTTGGACCATTAGCCTTGATAGTGATTGTTGCTCTTTCTACCATGCTTGGAGCATGTGCTTCAGATGAATCGGAAGATGAGAGTTTACAAGAAAGTGGAAAGAAAATATTAGTTTACGGACATAGCGGGAATTCCTCGTCACTAGACCCAGCGCATATGAAGGAAGAGGATTCCTTCCAGATTGCTGTAAATATGTATGAGACACTAGTGAATCTCGATGAGAAAGGTGCTACTGTGGTTCCTGGCTTAGCAGAAAAATGGGAGGCTAGTGAGGACGGTTTGACGTATAAATTCCAGTTGCGCAAGGATATCAAATTCCACGATGATACAGAATTCAATGCAAATTCTGTCGTGAATAACTTTAAGCGCTGGGCCGAAGGGAAAGAAGAAGAGTTTCCTTACTATGGTTCGGTATTCAATGGATTCAAAGAGGATGACAGCCGTATTATTAAATCGGTGACAGCTGACAGCGATGAAAAAATAACAATAAAGTTGAATCATCCTCAAGCATCATTCTTGAAAAATCTAACGATGAGCCCGTTCTCGATGGTTAGCCAGACGGTATCAGAACTTGGTGATGATCAATTGGAAAGCAAGCCTGTTGGTACGGGACCGTTCCAATACGTCGAAGGGGAACTGAATGAAACAATCGTGGTTGTGAAATTCGAAGATTATTGGCAAGAAGGATTGCCGAAGCTTGAAAAAATCATCTTCAAGTCGATCCCTAATAATACTGCACGCTTAAATGCATTGATCGCCGGGGATATCGATTTAGCTGATAGTCTTAATCCGGCAGATAGAGTGGAAGTTAACGATGATGCCGAATTACAATTTATTGATCGTCCATTTGTGGAAAATATTTATCTAGATGCTCCTTCGATACCCAATGCCGAGTCAACGTCACTTTACGGGGCGACAAAGTACATGCTGAATTTCATTCCGCAACCAACAGGTTTTGATGTACTGTCGAAAGTGGAATTTGAATTACCAATAGAAGAGTGAAAAAGCTATCCGATTGATCAGGGTTTCCCTGGTTAGCGGATAGCTTTTTTTCTACGGAGAAATATAGACTTTTGTTCTGTTAATAGGTTATATGACTATTTAGTAGGCCTTTGTCATTACAAGAATATATTAAAAAGTATTGCATTTATTAAGTATAATCGTATAATAATGAATATGAAGATAATTATGAATAAATATTAATTGATTAAGAAAAAGGGTGATCTGATGGAAGAGAGGAAGACTGTCCTCCAAGTAAAAGATTTACAGACGACCTTTTTTACTGATTCGGGGGAAATACCGGCTGTTGATCATATTGACTTTCACTTGAATGAAGGAGAAATCCTTGGAATTGTCGGAGAATCAGGTTGCGGAAAAAGTGTAACTTCCTTATCGATAATGGGGCTAGTTCCAAAGCCTCCCGGAAAAGTTGTCGGGGGCAAAATATTATTTGAAGACAAAGATTTGCTAACCATGAATGAAAAGCAAATGCGGCGTATTCGGGGAAATGACATTGCAATGATTTTCCAAGAACCGATGACATCGCTGAATCCATTGTTCTCGATTGGCAATCAAATGACGGAAGCTGTTCGGATCCACGAAAAAGGTTGGTCTAAGAAAAAGGCTGAGGGAAAAGCAGTTGAAATGTTGAAACTTGTTGGTTTGCCTCGTGCAGAGGAAATGATGAGAGACTACCCACACCAATTATCAGGTGGAATGCGACAACGTGTAATGATTGCGATGGCACTGGTATGTGATCCTAAAGTACTCATTGCTGACGAACCAACCACTGCTCTCGATGTGACAATTCAGGCGCAAATTTTGAAGCTAATGCGAGAATTAAATACCAGATTGAATACTGCCGTTCTCCTTATTACTCATGACTTGGGTGTCGTTGCAGAAACATGCGAACGTGTCATTGTTATGTATGCTGGCCAAATCATTGAGGAAGCATCCGTTAAGATGATCTTCGAAGATCCACAGCATCCCTATACAAAAGGACTGATACAATCAGTTCCCGATATGCGCTATAAAAAGGATAGGCTCTATTCTATCCCGGGCAGCGTGCCGAAACCTGGTTCAATTAAGCATGGGTGCAGATTTGCAGCGAGATGTGAATTTGCATTTGATCGTTGTCTAAAAGAAAACCCAGAACTATATGAAACATCGGATGTTCACCAGACTCGATGCTTCCTATACGACAAAGAAGGGGTGAAACAGCATGACAACAAAGCCCTTATTGAAAGTTGAAGGTTTGAAAAAGTATTTCCCCGTTAAAAAAGGGATTCTTGGTAGAACAGTTGGGCATGTCAAAGCGGTGGACGACGTATCATTTTACGTTAATGAAGGAGAAACGCTCGGCATAGTTGGTGAATCAGGATGTGGTAAGTCGACAACGGGCAGAATGCTGATGCGTCTTCTTGAGCCTACTGAAGGAACAGTTGAATTTGACGGCAAAGATTTGACTTCCTTATCTACTGAGGAAATGCGGAAAACGAGACGTGATATCCAAATGGTATTCCAAGATCCATACGCTTCATTAAATCCGCGTCATACGATTGAAAAAATACTGGAAGAGCCTCTCATTGTACATGGTATTGATAATTCAAAAGAGCGGAAAAAGAAAGTGCGTGAATTTCTTGAAATAGTAGGACTAAGCGCATATCACGCAAAACGCTATCCGCACCAATTTAGTGGAGGACAGCGTCAGCGTATTGGAATTGCTCGGGCGCTAATGACAAATCCGAAACTGATAATTGCTGATGAGCCTGTTTCGGCTCTCGATGTGTCAATTCAGTCTCAAGTGTTAAACCTAATGCAAGACTTGCAGAAGGAATTTAATCTCACTTATATCTTCATTGCCCATGATCTTGGGGTCGTCCGTCACATAAGTGATCGTGTCGGAGTTATGTATCTTGGAAAGATGGTAGAAATGGCAGATAGCGAGCAGCTCTATGCGAAGCCACTACATCCCTATACGCAGGCATTATTGTCGGCGGTTCCAGTACCAGATCCAGCTTTCAAGAAAGAGCAAATTCTTCTTGAAGGGGATATTCCAAATCCTGCAAATCCTCCTAGCGGCTGCACATTTCATACGCGCTGTCCGCATAAGATGGCAATTTGCACGAAAGTTACACCAAAACTTGTTGAACATGATTCGGGTCATTCTGTCGCCTGTCACCTTTATAGTGGTGAACAGGTAGACAATGATATAAAACAGTTGGAGGGGTCAATATGAGGAAAAGAAAGTTAGGGTTGCTAGCACTAATGTTGCTTCTCGTTCTTTCGGCAGCGCTTGCCGCTTGCTCGTCAGATGCTGGCGAAGGCAAGAAGGAAGAAGGCAAAAAGGAAGAGGCCAATACTGAAGAAGCTAAAAACGTGAAAGATACATTGGTCTTCGGACGTGGTGGGGATTCAACTTCTCTTGATCCATCAAGGGTAACGGAAGGGGAATCCTTCAAAGTAACGGTTAATATTTACGAAACGCTTCTGAATTTCGGGGAGAGTGATACAGAAATTAATCCAGGACTTGCAACTGAATGGGAGCCAAGTGAAGATGGTTTAACGTATACGTTCAAACTACGTGAAGGCGTTAAGTTCCATGATGGAACTGACTTCAATGCTGACGCGGTCGTAAAAAACTTCGAGCGTTGGGCAGGTGGGGATGCAGAAAAATTCCCATATTATAACACGACGTTCGGTGGTTTTAAAGGTGATGAAGGTCATGTTATTGAGTCGGTTACAGCAGACGGCGAAAATACAGTCCTAATTAAATTAACACGCCCGCAAGCACCATTCCTTAAAAATATAGCAATGAGTATGTTTGCAATTGCAAGCCCAACTGCATTTGAATTAGGTGACGATCAATTAGAAAGAAACCCAGTAGGTACAGGCCCATTCAAGTTCGTAGAATGGAAACCAAATGAAACAATCACAATTGACAAATTTGATGACTATTGGGATGCAGAACTACCAAAACTTAAAAGGATTATCTTCCGTTCAATTCCTGACAACTCTGCACGGTTGAATGAATTGATGTCTGGAAATATCGAACTTGCAGATGGCATTAATCCATCAGATGGCAAATCGATTGAGGATAATGATGAGCTTCAGTTATTTGAACGTCCATCTATGAACGTAGGCTATTTAGGTCTTACAGTAACACGCCCTCCTTTCGATAAAAAAGAAGTGCGCCAAGCTTTTAACTATGCAATTGACAAACAATCAATTATTGATTCGTTCTTCGAAGGACGTGCGGATGTCGCGAAAAATCCGATGCCGCCATCTATTTCAGGCTATAACGATGATATCGAAGGATATGAATACAATCCTGAAAAAGCGAAAGAACTACTAAAATCGGTAGGACTTGAAGACGGTTTTGAGATGGATCTATGGGCAATGCCGGTACCACGTCCATACATGCCAGATGGTAAAAAAGTTGCTGAAGTCATTCAGAAAAACCTTGCAGACATAGGCATTACTGCAAATATTGTTTCGCATGAATGGGCAACTTATCTTGACCTTGCAAGTAAAGGGGATGCAGATGCGTTTATGCTCGGCTGGACTGGGGATAACGGAGATGCAGATAACTTCCTATACGCTTTGCTAGATGAAGATAATATCGGTAGCAATAACTATACGTACTATAAAAATGACAAACTCCACGACATTCTTATCGCAGCACAAACTGAAATAAATGAAGATAAACGTATTGAATTGTACAAAGAAGCACAGGTCATCCTTCATGATGAAGCACCGTGGGTACCACTTGCTCACTCAACTCCGCTTCTTGGAGGATCTAAAGATTTAACAGGTTTCGTTCCAGGCCCAATTGCCTCGGATTTATTGTCGAAAGTAGAATTCAAGTAAAAGTTTGTAAGAAATGGACGGAAAGGGAGAGGTCTTTCGGATTTCTTCCTTTTCTCTTTCATTTGATGGATACATATAAGTTGATAGAAGAGTTGGAGAGGTGAAAGATTATGCTCAGCTACATTGGAAAAAGAATGCTGCAGCTCATTCCTGTCCTGCTTGGGATGACGTTTGTCGTATTTATGATTATTCGTGCAATCCCGGGCAACCCTGCCCAAATTATTCTTGGACAGCAGGCGACTAAAGAGTCAGTCGAAGCGCTGACGATAAAGCTTGGTTTGGATAACCCTTGGTATGTTCAGTATTTCAAATACCTGGGTGATCTTTTTAAAGGGGATTTGGGTGAGTCGATGAGAACCCGAGCTCCTGTATCAGATGAAATATGGCCTTATTTAGCAGCAACGTTTGAATTGGCACTATTTGCTATCGTAATTGCAGTTATTATCGGTATCAATGCAGGGATTATCTCGGCATGGTTCCAAAACTCATGGTTTGACTATACGGCGATGATTTTGGCGCTTGTTGGCGTGTCAATGCCTATTTTTTGGCTGGGTCTCATGGGGCAATGGGTTTTTTCTGTAGAAAATCCATGGTTACCGACTGGAGGGCGAGAGGAAGTACGAGATCCTATCAATGCCATAACGAATCTCTATGTGATCGACACGATTATTCAAGGGCGTTTTGATCAGTTATGGCAGGTTATCCGTCATCTTATTTTGCCGGGACTGGCACTGGCGACAATTCCGATGGCAATTATCGCACGGATGACCCGTTCAAGTATGCTAGAAGTAATGCGCTCAGATTATATTCGTACCGCACGGGCGAAAGGTCAAAAAATGTTTTGGGTCGTTTATAAGCATGCACTTAAAAATGCAATCATTCCGGTATTAACAATTATTGGTCTGCAAATGGGGATGTTGCTTGGTGGTGCGATTTTAACAGAGACAATTTTTGCTTGGCCAGGCGTTGGGCGTTATATTTACGACGCAATTGGATTCCGAGATTATCCCGTCATTCAGTCATCGATTCTAATTGTGGCGCTCTTCTTTGTTATGATTAATCTACTTGTTGACTTGCTCTACAGTCTGATTGATCCGAGGATTAAATATGATTGAGGGAGGGGGAAGCGCTTATGACTGAATTTGTACCTAAAGCCGACGGGATCGTGAAAGTTGAAATTGACAAAACCGCAGGACCTTGGCGTGAAGCTTGGAATGGCTTTAAAAAGAGTAAAGTGGCAGTTGTCGGTATGGGTATCGTATTTTTCTTTATCTTGCTAGCTGTAATTGGTCCATTTATTGCTTTAGAGGGCATTAACGATCAAAAATTACCGGACCGACTTCTCCCTCCTTCCAGTGAATATTGGCTTGGTACAGATGATCTTGGAAGGGATATTCTTTCTCGAATTATCCATGGTGCGCGGATATCATTATGGGTTGGATTCTTTTCTGTTATCGGATCGGTAGTTGTAGGAAGTGCATTAGGTATCATAGCGGGTTATTACGGTAGATGGGTTGATACGATTATTTCACGTGTATTCGACATCATGCTTGCATTTCCTTCTATCTTATTGGCCATTGCGATTGTTTCCGTACTTGGTCCGAGTCTGCGAAATGCGCTTATCGCAATCGCAATAATTAATATACCGAACTTTGGAAGGCTCATTCGTTCAAAAGTATTAAGTATTAAAGAAGATGAATATATTACTGCTGCAAAGGGAATTGGTATGAAAGATGCAAGGATTCTATTTTCCCACATATTACCGAACTCTATGGCGCCGGTAATTGTTCAAGGAACACTAGCAATTGCAACGGCAATCCTTGAAGCAGCTGCACTAGGGTTTTTGGGACTTGGTGCAGAAGCGCCGATGCCCGAGTGGGGGAAAATGTTAGCAGATTCAAAAAGCTATCTCCATTCAGCCCCATGGACGATGATTTTCCCAGGTATGGCAATTATGCTTACCGTGCTGGGCTTTAACTTAATGGGTGATGGTTTACGTGATGCACTCGATCCTAAGATGAAGAGTTAAGATAAAGAAAATGTCCCGTAAGCCGACGATTTCACCGGTTTACGGGACATTTTTATAGTTTGTTGTCTTTATAGATTGAAAGAGTGATTCCATTTAATACCGCTTAGGGCTGCACTCTGTTGGCCTAAGCAATCGAGAGGGATTGAAAACTGTATCCCTCCTTGTTGCGACAAGAAGTCACGA
Organism: Sporosarcina sp. ANT_H38; assembly: GCF_008369195.1. Classification (GTDB taxonomy): domain Bacteria; phylum Bacillota; class Bacilli; order Bacillales_A; family Planococcaceae; genus Sporosarcina. Next base: position 127,882 of record NZ_VOBC01000005.1, read on the forward strand.
ACTTAAACTGCCTTCCTGTAAGGTGGCAATACTGTGTTCAATTACGTACCCCGATTCCTGCGACTGGATAAACTGCGCTATTCTTAATAAATTTCTTCACTCAGTTTCGAATTCACTTTATTGTTATGATACTTCTGAAATAGAACAATCAGCTTGTCAAAGTGTTCAAGTTGCTCTTCGTAATTAAAGATAGATGACAGGATATGAAGGAGATGATAGGCGGAAAATTCTTCTTCCTCTTTCGCAAGTGCAATCTCCATTGCAAATATCTCCATTACTTCATGGCGTTGAATATATTCGTCATTTGGACTCATGCTTACTATGTCAGGCTTAAGCTTCCCGACGAACTTCAAATGGAGCTGTTCGTGGTAAGTAAGCAAGGAATCCAAACGTTCCTGTACCATCATCCGGAAATGCTCCGGCAAATCGATCAGCTCATTTTCGAACTGATGAAGCCTTTTTAATACATCGTAACTGCTCTTAGAAGTTGCAACCATCTGTCTGTAAACGACAAGCTTTCTCGCTTTCGATCTTGTACTCTTTTTAAAGTAGTTTTGTTCCTCTTTAAATAGGATATAAAGTTGGTCTACTTGAGAGAGTCGTTCCTTCAATTTGTTCAGTGATTTCTTTGTTGCTAAATGATCGGAAGCCTGTCGTCCAGCTAGGCGGGTCCAACGAATGATTTCGTCTTGTGCCTGGTGGATAGACTCAAATAATTTCGTTTCATACTTCGGTGGCATGAAAAGTAAGTTAACAACAAAAGCTGCAAGAATCCCAATAATCAGCGTCAAAAAACGCAACAGTGCGAATGACAAAAAATCTTCGCCTTTGATTTCCATAATAGAGATCATCACAACAAGAGCCATGGAAATCGATTTTTCAAGCCCAAATTTAATCATAATCAAAATGATAATAACTGTTGCAAGTCCAATGAAGGCTAGCTGATTTCCAAACAGGAGAACGAATAAGACCGCAACTACTGCGCCTATGACATTGCCTTGTATCTGTTCGATAATTGTTAAATACGATCTATAGATAGAAGGTTGGATGGCAAAGATGGCCGCGATTCCTGCGAATAATGGATGTGGCATTTGTAAAACCTCTGCAAGGAACAATGCGAACACAATCGCAATGCCCGTTTTCAAAATGCGGGCACCAAGTATCATAGGGGTTATCCTTTCTAATCAAATACGCCTTGGCGTATTTGCGCCCAGACTTTTATCGAGCGTGCTCGATAAATACCACTTAAAAGTCTTTGGCATCCGTCGGGGACTGTAACTTCATTTAGCTAGAGTTTTCCTCTACCAAGTTGTATGGCTTTTTTGCAAATTCATATCACTTTATAAAAGGGGATACTTCGTTAAATGAAGTTAAAGCTGTTTTTCGCTACTGTACCTTAACTATACGGTGCGGTCAACCGTTTATTGAATCTGCAAGTTCTTTGAATGAATGATCAACTGCAACCAGTGTATCCATAATGTCTTTTTCAGTATGTGCAGTTGTTAAGAACCATGCTTCATACTTCGATGGCGCAAGATTGATACCGTTTTTTAACATCAATTTGAAGAACTTGGCGAATACGTTGCCGTCAGTTGCTTCAGCCTGTTCGTAGTTTTCTACTTTTACGTCCGTAAAGAACAACGTAAGAGCTCCTCCAAGACGGTTTGTCGTTAATGTAATTCCGTGCTCTTTTGCAGATGTTAAAATGCCCTCTTCAAGAATAGCACCTAGACGATCCATTTCTTCATAGATACCAGGCGTTTGAAGAACTTCAAGAAGCGCGATTCCCGCTAACATGGAAGCTGGATTCCCGGCCATTGTACCCGCTTGATAAGCAGGACCTAGTGGAGCGACTTGTTCCATGATCTCTTTTTTTCCACCGTAACCGCCAATTGGTAAGCCGCCGCCAATAATTTTTCCGAATGCAGTAAGATCGGGTGTTAAACCGAGCAAATCTTGTGCGCCGCCGTAGTGGAAACGGAATGCAGTAATTACTTCATCATAAACGATCAAAGCGCCTTTTTCGGCTGCGATATCGTGGACGAGTGGTAAGAACCCTTCTTTTGGTTCAACAATGCCGAAGTTCCCAACGATTGGCTCGACTAGGATACACGCAATCTGGTCGCCCCATTTTTCCATAGCTTCTATATAAGCATCAGGATTGTTAAATGGAATTGTAATCACTTCTTTAGCAATCGACTCTGGTACACCTGCAGAATCTGGCGTGCCGAGCGTTGCGGGGCCGGAACCTGCTGCAACAAGAACAAGATCTGAATGGCCATGGTAGCAGCCTGCGAATTTCATGATTTTTGTTCGGCCTGTATAAGCGCGAGAAACTCGAATTGTCGTCATTACAGCTTCTGTCCCAGAGTTTACAAAGCGTACTTTATCCATTCTTGGCATTGCTTCCTTCAACATTTTTGCAAACTTCACTTCGTGTCGAGTAGGCGTTCCGTATAACAGACCTGTTTGCGCAGCTTTAACGATTGCTTCAGTAATATGTGGATGGGCATGACCCGTAATAATTGGTCCATATGCAGCAAGATAGTCGATGTATTTATTGCCGTCGACATCCCAGAAGTAAGCGCCTTCTGCACGTTCCATTACTGTAGGAGCTCCGCCACCAACTGCATGGTATCCGCGTGATGGGCTATTTACCCCTCCTACGATATGTTCGCAAGCTTCATTATAGATTTCCTCTGAATTCGTTCTGATCATTTCAATTCCTCCGTTCAATTCATTACCCTCTCTATTCTAAACATAATGGTGCAGATAGCCAAAGAATTTGAAACTAGAGGGCGCGTTCTGTACGATTAAGGAAAGAATATATTGGAGGAATGGATAATGACGACACTTGAAGGTATGCATGCACCGGAATTTACATTGCCAAAAGAGAATGGGGAAATGATTTCACTAAAAGACTTTGCAGGTGAAAAGTATGTCGTCCTCTATTTTTATCCGAAAGATTCAACGCCTGGCTGTACAACGCAAGCATGTGACTTCCGCGATTCGTATGAAGATTTTAGTAAGTTGAATGCTGTTGTACTTGGCGTGAGTCCGGATAGCGAAGCAACACATAAGAAATTTATTGGAAAGCACGGCTTGCCGTTCTCTTTGTTGGTGGATGAAGAGCATATAGTTGCTGAAAAATACGATGTCTGGAAACTGAAAAAGATGTTCGGTAAAGAGTATATGGGTATTGAGCGTTCTACATTCTTGATTGATCCGACAGGGACGGTCGTAAAAGAGTGGCGAAAAGTGAAGGTAGAAGGGCATATAAATGAAGCACTTGCGACACTAGAACAACTAACGCAATCTTGAGGGGGAAGAGTAATGGAGGTGTTATTTACATTTGATATGAAGAAACATCAGGAAGAGGGGCTTATCACTAGGTTTCCTGAAGTAAGATTTCATTTCAATAAAAAACCAGAGGATAAGGAAATTCAGACGGCAACTATTATCGTAACGTATGGTGTTGATATAGACACTACTTTGCTTGATCGTGCAAAGTCACTACAATGGATTATGGTTGCGTCGGCGGGCGTTGAAAAAATGCCACTCGCTGAAATAGCTGAACGGAATATCATGATGACGAACGTACGGGGCATTCATAAAACACCGATGGCGGAATCAGTACTTGCGCATATACTATCACTACAACGGTCGTTACCGCTCATGTACGAACGACAACGGTCGAAAGAGTGGAATCGGAAAGTCGGTTCTACTGAATTGAAAGGATCGACCGCACTTATCCTTGGACCTGGTGCCATTGGTTCTGAAATAGGACGCTTACTTCAAGCATTTGGTGTGTCTACAATTGGGTGTAACAGATCCGGTAGGGTAAGCGAATCTATGGATGAAACGATAAAGTTTGAAGCTTTAATGGATAGATTGGGAGAAGCAGATTTTGTTATTACTGTTTTACCGAGTACGTTGGAAACAGAGGGGCTACTAACCGCAGCGCATTTTAAAGCTATGAAGGACAATGCAGTTTTCATGAACTTTGGCCGAGGAGACCTTTTCGGGGAAACGACCCTAGTGGCGGCATTGAAAAATAACGAAATTAGGCATGCTGTGCTCGATGTATTCGAAACGGAACCACTATCTGTTGATAATGAATTATGGAGTATGTCGAATTGCACGGTGTCCCCACATGTTTCAAGTCTTTCTGGAAAATATGTTGAAAGAGCTCTCGTTATATTTGAAGAAAACTTGGACAAGTGGCAACAGGGGGATATGGATCTTGTTAACTTGATTGACATGAAACTGGGCTACTGAAAAGGAATTATATATGTTTAAGTATTGAATGCACCATATTAATTAGGTGTATGGGATGAATAGACATAAATGAAGTTGTTTGTACAGCGCTTTAGTTGACATATGGATCCTACTTTAAGTAAACTAATGATAATAATTATAAAGTAAGAATCCTTATGGATAGAGGTGCATAGCGATGTCAGAAGTTAGATTGAAAGACGCGCTGGACACATTGAAAAAAAGTGGCGTCAGAATTACGCCGCAGAGGCATGCGATTTTAGAGTATCTTATCTCAACTGAGTCACATCCGACGGCTGATGATATATATAAAGCGCTTGAAAGTGATTTTCCTAACATGAGCGTTGCAACGGTCTACAATAACCTTCGTGTATTCCTAAATGCGAGACTTATTAAGGAACTAACCTATGGAGATGCTTCGAGCCGTTTTGACTTTGTAACTCATGATCACTATCATATCATCTGTAACGAATGCGGAACGATTGTTGATTTTCATCATCCTGGACTTCAAGAGGTAGAACGTTTAGCTTCTCATGTAACAGGATTCAATGTGAATTCCCATCGTCTAGAAGTATATGGTACATGTCCCTCATGTGCTTCACACGTAGTAAGTGCCAATTAAAAAAAGCGTCCTATACTCCTTCCGTGAAGGTTGTATCGGACGCTTTCTTTTATTCCTTGGGATTTTCTTTTTCAGCAACAGTTGTGCTCTTCGTTCTATTATATGATACGTCGAACTCTTTACCTTCTAATGTAGGGTCAAGTGTAAGGGGCTCTCGGCAATGCCCGCACATATCAACGCGCCCAAGCATTTTTGTGTGCTTACCACAACTTGGACAGACGATTTGAACGGCTCGCGTAGACAATGATCCAATCCATGCATAAACAACCGTACTGCCAAGAATGGCAAGGACTCCAAGAAACATGAAGATTAGCATAACGATTTCATATTTTCTGAAGAAAATTCCGATATACATAATGACGACCCCGGCAAATATTAAAGCAAGGGCGAATGATCGTATCCTATTTATCTTATTTTTATAGGGTTTCATCCAACGTACCTCCTTGATATATCCTCAACAACTATATCATATATTTTGTTTTCTACGTTATTTTACCTTCTTGAATAAAGGATATCCTTGCCACTTCGTCGAAAGGAAATGACAGGGAGGTGTGTTAGTGGAACAAGTATTAAGACCAATTTATCAGGAGCGGGCAAGTTTTCCGGAGACACTGGGTGTCATTCTTGTAGAAAAGAGAGGGAAAGAGGATCCAATTACAGATACATTCGATTCGATCCTCCTTATCATTACCGCCGACAATGAAATCCCTGTCTTTACGAAGCATTACACAGACGGAAACGAAAAAGCAGCGATGCATATAATTAGTGAAAAGCAATTGCGAAAATGGTTAGTTCTCGGTTCAAAGCGAAAAGTCGTAGATTGGCTGCATTATGGTAAGGTTTACTTTGATCGAAATGAGTTCGTTGAAAAATTGAGAATGGAATTGCGGGAGTATCCTTTTTACGGTGGAGATATAAAAATGGGACTAGAGTTCTCAAAGCTTGTAAGAGGATATATGGAAGGGAAAACTTTTTTCGAAGAAGGAAACTACATGGATGCTTATCATCACGTAGTGAAATCTCTTCATCATCTTGCAAGACTTGCAGTTATTGAAAATGGATTAATTCCAGAAGTGACGGTATGGTCCCAAGTGAAAAAGATTGATCCGGCGATTTACAAATTATATGTGGAACTGATTATGAGTGACGAACCTTTAGAAAAACGATTAGAGTTATTGTTTCTAGCGAGTGAGTTTTTCATCCATAATCGGACTGTTGATGGTGCCCGTCATATTCGGGGGGTCATGGCGACTCAAGAACTATGGACAATACAGGAACTACATGAACACGAAGAGGTGCGGATGTATTCAATCGACCTTGAAGTATTTATTGAATTTCTAATTGATAAAGGATTTATTCTTGTGGTTCAGAGCGATTCGAAAAATGAATTGATTTTCCACAGGGACTATAGAGTAGTGTGATTGGAAACAGGGTAATAGGACGATTTAAATTCGTCCTATTAAACTAGTTGACAAGAGATTGTTGGGCATGTTATTATAATTCTTGTCGCTCGGGAGGCAAAGTAAATAGTCGCTTGAGAGATGATGTAAAAAAGAAATTAAAATTAGTTGTTGACACAAACGACGTAACTTGATATGATATAAAAGTTGTCACCGAAACTACGGCAACTACTAAATCGAGGAACGCGATTCAACTCCTCTTCAAATGAACCTTGAAAACTGAACAGCAAAACATCAATGAAATACAGCGAAAGTGCTAACGCACTTAAGCAAAACGTTTCTATTAAGTCGACTTCGGTCGGACGAAAAAAACACACACTAGAATCTTCGGATTCGGGGGAGGAATTTGATTCCTCCTTAGTCAGCAAGAAATGAGCTATTCATTTTCTTCTATTATGGAGAGTTTGATCCTGGCTCAG